>JABFXT010000260.1 GCA_013361595.1 Nocardia sp.
ACAGATATTTGGCAAGTTCGGAGAACTCTCTCCGACCGGGCCGCTCACCAGGGTGCCGCCTTCGCCATCGCGGTGGCCGTCGCCTACCTGGGTGCCGACAGCATCTCCTCCTACGTCTGGTTCGGGTTCGCGGGCGCCGCCGTGGTGGCGGTGCTGGTGTACCGGCTGGGCACCGTCGGCCGCGGCGGGACCGATCCGATCCGGCTCACCCTGGCCGGTGTCGCGGTGACGGCCGTGCTCACCGGCGTCACCAAGGGGCTCATCCTGCTGAACTCGACCGCCTTCGACAAGATGCGCCAGTGGGACGCCGGCGCGCTGACCGGCCGTGGCTACGATGTGCTGGCCGGCGCGACCCCCTTCATCGTGGCCGGAACGGTCCTGGCCTTCGTCGCCGCCCGATCGCTCAACGCCGTGGCACTCGGCGACGATCTGGCCCGCGCGCTGGGCGTGCACGTCAACCGGACCCGGGCCTGTACCGCGCTGGCCCTGATCCTGCTCTGTGGCACCGCGACCGCGGCGGTCGGTCCGATCACCTTCGTGGGGCTCGCCGTGCCGCATATCGCCCGCTGGATCGTCGGTCCCGATACGCGCTGGATCGTCGCCTATTCGCTCGTGCTGGCGCCCGCTCTGGTTCTCTTCGCGGATGTGGTCGGCCGGGTCGCCATCCCACCCGACGAACTGTCCGCCGGGGTGGTGACCGCGTTCCTCGGTGCGCCGGTGCTGATCTGGCTGGCCCGTCGCTCGGAGATGAGGCAGTCGTGACCACTGTGCGCAAGACGCCGCGGTTCGGTGTCGCCTCCACCGTCGACTTCGGCCGTTCGGTCCGAGTGCTGCGCCTGCGGGGCTGCACCACCCGGTTCGGGGTGCGCGGCCTGGTGGTGACGATCGTCCTGCTGGTCGCCGCGTGTGTGGTGGCGCTGCTCGCGCTGGGCACCGGCGATTTCGCCATTCCGCCGGACCGCGTGCTGCGGGCGCTGCTCGGTACCGGGGTGGGCGGCGACGAACTGGTCGTGCGGGAATGGCGGTTGCCCCGGGTACTCATGGCGCTCGTGCTCGGCGCGGCGCTCGGGATCAGCGGCGCGATCCTGCAGTCGGTCACCCGTAACCCGCTGGGCAGCCCCGATATCGTCGGGTTCAACTCCGGCGCCTACACCGGGGCATTGCTGGTGATCCTGTCCGGTGGCGGCTACTACGCGACCGCGGCCGGGGCGGTCGGCGGAGGCCTGTGCACCGCGCTCGCGATCTTCCTGCTGGCGTTCCAGCAGAGCGTCAAGGGTTTCCGGCTGATCATCGTCGGTATCGGTGTCGGGGCGATGATGGCCGCGGTCAACACGTGGCTCATCCTGCGCGCCGATCTCGACGAGGCGATGTCGGCGGCCGCGTGGGGCGTCGGGACGCTGGACGGGCTCACCTGGGACGAGATCGGCCCGGCGCTGATCGTGCTGGCACTGCTGGCCGTCGCGGTGATCCCCGCCGCGTATCGATTGCAGGTGCTGGAACTGGGTGACGACGCGGCGCGCGCGCTCGGTATCCGGGTCGGCCGGGCGCGGCTGGTGCTGACGGTGCTCAGTGTCGCGTTCACGGCGGTGGGCACCGCGGTGGCGGGTCCGATCGCATTCGTCGCGCTGGCGGCCCCGCAGCTGGGCCGGCGCCTGGCCCGCACCCCGACGACCGCGCTGCTGCCGGCGGCGGCGATGGGGGCGCTGCTGCTGGTGACATGTGACTGGATCTCGCGGCGGCTGTTCGCGCCGACGAGCGTGCCGGTCGGCGTGGTCACCGCATCGGTCGGCGGCGCGTATCTGGCCTATCTGCTGGTGGCCGAGGCTCGACGGAACTGAGGGAATCATCGTGGACGAAGAACTCGAGCACAGCACTGCCGAGGTGGCCGCGCCGGACTCCGGCGCCCCCGCGCGGCTGCGGGCCGACCGGCTCCGGCTGGGCTACCGCAACAGGGTGATCAGTGACGAACTGACCGTCGATATCCCCGACGGCACCTTCACCGTCATCATCGGCCCGAACGCGTGCGGGAAATCGACCCTGCTGCGGGCACTCTCGCGACTGCTGGCACCCGAATCCGGCGCGGTCCTGCTGGACGGCAAGGAGATAGGCGGCTATCCGGCCAAGGAGGTCGCCCGGCGGATCGGGCTGCTGCCGCAGACCTCGACCGCGCCGGAGGGCATCCGCGTCGCCGATCTGGTGGCCCGGGGCCGATATCCGCACCAGTCGCTGATCCGGCAGAGGACGCGCCGGGACGAGGAGGCGGTGGCGGCGGCGATGGCGGCCACCGGTGTATCCGACCTGTCCGGGCGGCTGGTGGACGAACTTTCCGGCGGTCAGCGGCAGCGGGTGTGGATCGCGATGGTGCTGGCCCAGGAGACGCCGATCGTGCTGCTCGACGAGCCGACGACCTTTCTCGATATCGCCCACCAGATCCAGCTGCTGGATCTGTGCCGCGAGTTGAACCGGGAGACCGGCCGGACGATCGTCGCGGTACTGCACGATCTGAATCACGCGTTCCGCTATGCCGATCACCTCGTCGCGATGCGTGACGGCGCGGTGGTCGCGGCCGGGGCGCCGCGGGAGATCGTCACCGCCGAACTCGTGCAGAAGGTCTTCGACCTGGGCTGTCGAGTGATCGACGACCCGGAAACGGGTACTCCGCTGGTGGTTCCGTTGGCGAAACAGGCGGTCCGCACGGTCTGAACCAGGCAAACTAGGACAAAATTCGTACCTGGTAGATATTTCCCTTCAGTAAAGGTTAGGCTAACCTCAACTGAGGTTGTGTGCCGTGCCCGTGGATAAGGGACGGGCATCGGCGCCCCACCGAAAGTGGTTCACAGCGAAGGGAGTTGCCGTGCCGGCGGCAGTGCAGGACGCCTCGGGGGCAAGCGATCCCGGATTACCGCTCACCGGTCCGCAGCTGGGGATCTGGAACGCGCAGCAGTTCGACCCCGAATCCGGTCGCTATCTGGTCGGCGAGGTACTGGAGATCTCCGGTGACACTCCGATCGATGTGACGGCACTGGCCGAGGCCATCC
Organism: Nocardia sp.; assembly: GCA_013361595.1. Classification (GTDB taxonomy): domain Bacteria; phylum Actinomycetota; class Actinomycetes; order Mycobacteriales; family Mycobacteriaceae; genus Nocardia. The sequence continues at coordinate 3,039 of JABFXT010000260.1, forward strand.
GCCGGACCGTGGCCGAAGCCGAGAACATGCGGCTGCGCTTCCGCGATACCGCTACCGGTCCCAGGCAATTCGTCTGCGACGAGCCGGCGGTCCTGCAACCGATGATCGACCTGCGCGGTGCGGCCGAACCCCGTTCGCTCGCCCACGAGGCGGTGGCACTGGAACGTCATCAGGCGGCGCAGCGATGCCGCGGCATGGTCGACCGGCGGCTCTACAACTACACGCTGATCCGGCTCACCGACTCCGAGGTGTGGTGTGTGCAGCTGTACCACCACCTGATCGTCGACGGTTACAGCGCGGCACTGCTGTCCCGTCGCGTCGCCGCGCACTACACCGCCCTGCGCAAGGGCGGCGAACCGCCGAAGGCGACCTTCGGCGCGATCGCCGACCTGGTCGCCGACGAACAGAACTACCGCGACAGCGAGCAATTCCAGGAAGATCAGCGCTACTGGCGCGAACAGCTCAGTCCCGCACCCTCGCTGGACGGGCGCGGCACCGTCCTCGGCGGTGCGGTGGAGCGCACCATCCGCGCCGAGGCCGTCCTGCCGGTGGAAACGCTGGAGCGGCTGCGCAGTTGCACCGAGCGGTACCGGATCACCTGGGCCGACGGGCTCATCGCCTGCTATGCCGCCTATGTTCAGCGGCTGCTGGGCAATTCCGATGTGGTGCTGTCGATGCTGATGATGGGCCGGGTGGGCCGGGTCGCGCTGAGCACGCCCGCGATGGCGGTGAACGTCCTGCCGCTGCGGTTGCCGGTCCACGCCCACGACACCGTCGGCGAACTCGGTGTGCGGGTCGCGCAGACCCTGCGCGAGATGCGCCGGCATCAGCGCTACAGCGGTGCGGACCTGGCCCGCGATCTCAGCGGTTTCGGAGCGGGCGAACTGCTGCACGGTATCGGGATGAACCTCAAGGTCTTCGACTTCGCGCTGGATTTCGACGGTGCCGAGGGCGTGCTGCGCAATGTGGCCGGTGGGCCGCCGGAGGATCTCGGCCTGGTCGTGACCCCGCTACCCGACAAATCGGTGCTGCTGGGTTTCGAATGCGATGCGCGGACCAATGATCCGGAGACCGCCTACCGCCGGGTGGCGGGCCTGGTGCGGGTCGTCGAGGCGTTCACCGAACTGGACAAGGTGGCGGTCGGGACCCTGGAGCTGATCGATCGCGACGAACGCGAGCGGTTGCTCGACGGCCGCGCCGGTCCGCCGGCCGCGGCGGCCACCGAATCGGTACCCGCCGCGGTGGACCGGATGGTCGCGGAATACGCGGACAGCACGGTTCTGGTCGGTGGGACACGGCATTACACCGGCGGTGAACTCGGTGGCCGGGTGTACCGGCTGGCCAGGTATCTGCGAGCTCGGGGTGTGACACCGGGCCGGCCGGTCGGGGTCGCCCTGCCGCGCACCGTCGATCTGGTGGTCGCGCTGCTCGCGGTCTGGCGGGCCGGTGGTACCTATCTGCCGCTCGATCCCGAACATCCGGTGCCCCGGCTGCAGACCATGATCGACGATGCCGCCCCCGTCCTGGTACTCACCGATTCCGCACTGGCCGGCGAACTCATCTGCCCGGCCGTAGAACTCGACAGCGAACCGGTACTCGACGCCTTGCGCGACTACCCGGACGCGCCGCTCACCACCGCCGAAACCGGGGAGATCCGCGGCGATCACCCCGCCTACGTTCTCTACACCTCCGGTTCGACGGGCACGCCGAAAGGCGTGGTGATCGACCACACCGCCCTCGCCCAGCTGGTGGCCGGGCACCGCGACGGAATCTACGCCGACACCGTGGCGCGCGCCGGGGGCCGCCGCCTGACGGTCGCGCACACCACCTCGTTCGCTTTCGACGCCGCCCTCGATCCGTTGCTGTGGCTGCTCGACGGGCATCGGATCCAGCTCTACGACAGCGAGATCCGGCGTGACCCGGCGGCGCTGGTCGCGGCCTTCCGCACCGACGGCGTGGAGGTCGTGGACGGTACCCCGACCCTGGCCGCGGCGCTGTTCGCCCACGGTCTAGCCGAGCTCGCGCCGCGGCTGCTGGTGCTCGGCGGGGAGGCGTGCCCACCCGATCTGTGGCAGCAGGTGCAGCGCGCCGGGATCACCGCCGTCAACCTCTACGGTCCGACCGAGGCCACCGTCGACGCCATCGGCGCGCCGGTGCACGGTACGGATCCGCATATCGGTGTCCCACTCCGGGGGGTGCGGGTCTATCTCCTGGACAACGGGCTGCAGGTGGTGGCGGACGGGCAGCCCGGCGAGCTCTACCTCGCGGGCACCGGTATCGCACAGGGCTATCTGGGCCGGCCCGGTGTCAGCGCCCAGAGTTTCGTGGCCGACCCGTTCGGTCCGCCGGGGTCGCGGATGTACCGCACCGGCGATCGGGCCCGCTGGGTCCCCGGTCGTGGTTACTTCTACGCCGGACGAGCCGACGCCCAGGTGAAGATCCGTGGGCACCGGATCGAGATCGGTGAGGTCGAAGCCGCGCTGAGCGGGCTTCCGGAGGTGGCCGCGGCGGTCGCGGATATCCGGGATATCGCCGGGCGCGCGAGCCTGATCGGGTACATCGTCGCGGCACCGGATTCGCCGGACGCGCGCACCGGGCCCGGGGACCTCGGGGCCCGCCTGCGCAACCGGCTGGCCGAATCCCTGCCCGATGCCATGGTGCCGACCCGCATCGTCGTGCTCGACGAACTGCCGTGGACAGTGAACGGGAAGGTGGACCGCACCGCGCTGCCCGAACCGGCCGAGCCGACCGGCGGTCGCGAACCCGGCACACCGGCCGAACAGGCGGTGGCCGAGGTGGTCGCGGAACTGCTCGGTAGCGATACCGTCGATATCGACGACGATTTCTTCGGCGCCGGTGGCGACAGCATCACCGCGATCGGGGTCTGCACCCGGTTGCGGGAGCGCGGACTGATTCTCGCCCCGCAGGACCTGCTGACCCGCCGCAGTCTCGCCGACCTCGCCGCGGCCGCCGCAACCGCGGATCCCGCGGGCGATCCCGGCACCGCGCAGCCGCCGCACGCCGACACCGTCTCGATCGTGCTCCCGCCCGACGGCGCCACCGAACTCGCCGCCGCGTTCGGTCCGATCGCCGACGTACTGCCGTTGTCGCCGCTGCAGGAGGGTCTGCTGTTCCACGCACTGCGGGACGGCGCCGCCGATGTGTACACGCTCACCGCCCGTTTCGAACTGTCCGGTCCGGTGGATCCGGATCGGCTGGGCGCGGCGTTCGCGACCGTGCTGCGCCGGCATCCGAACCTGGGCGCGGCCTTCCGCTACGAGCAGTTCGACCAGCCGGTACAGGTGATCCCCCGGGAACCGCGGGTGGCCTGGCGGGTCGAGGACCTGCGCGACCGGCCGGCCGCGGCCGCCGAAGAGGCGGCGCTGGAGCTGGAGGCCCGGGCCGGTGCGGAAACCTTCGATATCGCCGAACCACCCCTGCTGCGAGCATTGCTCATCCGGGTGTCCGATACCGCGCACCGGCTGGTCCTCACGGCCCACCACCTCCTCGCCGACGGCTGGTCGGTGCCGATCGTGCTCCGCGAGATGCTCGCCCGCTACCACGGTGAGCCGTTGCCCGAACCCGGCTACTACGGCAGCTATCTGGCATGGCTCGCCGCCCGCGACAGCGCCGCGGCGATCCGGCACTGGGGCGCGTATCTGGGTGGCTTGTCCGCGCCGAGACTGGTCGGTGCTCCCG
>JABFXT010000411.1 GCA_013361595.1 Nocardia sp.
ATGCCGGTCACCGTGGCCGCTTCGCTGCTGGCCACCATCGGGATCTTCGATATCGCGGGCACGGTGTTCTCGGGGTGGCTCACCGATCGCGTGGACCCCCGCGTGCTGCTGGTGATCTACTATCTCGGCCGCGGGGCGTCGCTCCTCCTGCTACCGGCCCTGCTGGCACCCGGCGCCGCACCCAGCACCTGGGTCTTCATCGTGTTCTACGGGCTCGACTGGGTCGCTACGGTGCCGCCGACGATCGCGATCTGCCGCGGCTGGTTCGGCGCCTCGACGCCGGTGGTCTTCGGCTGGGTGTTCGCCGCCCACCAGCTCGGGGCCGCGGTCGCCGCGTTCGGTGCGGGCTATATCCGGGACGCGCACGGTTCCTACGACCCCGCTTTCTATACGGCGGCCGGTCTGTGCGTGGTGGCCGCGCTCATGTGCGGGTTCGCCCGGATGCCGGGCGCGCGGGTCCCGGCGCCGGGGGAGCGGGTTCGCATCGGTGCGGTGACGGCCGGTGGCGGCGCGCCGGAGTTGTCGAAGAACTGAGCGCCGCGCACCGGTTCCGGTGCGGCCGGCCTCACCCGTCCTGGGCGCGCGCCTCGCGTCTGTCATCCCCCTGTGTCCGGGGCGGGTCGTATCGGCGACCGTTACGAGATCGGACTGTTGTCCGCCGGGGCCCCGCGTGGAGTTTGTGCCCGGTGCGCCGGGGAAAACCGCCGGTATTCGCGGGCCGCCGCGTCCGCACCGACGCCGGGAGAACAGATATGGACTGTCGCGCGCTCGCGTTCACCACCCTCCTCTCCTGTTGTGTTCTCACCCCACCCGTCGCGAGCGCTGCTCCGGCGCCCGTGCCGATACCGTCTCCCGCGGCGAACGAACCCGCCCCGTCTCGAACGGTCATCTCGGTTCGTACCCTGGGCGGCCTGCACTGGGGCACTGCCGGGGAGCATCAGGTACGGAGCGCGTTGTCGCTGGCCAAGCTGTATCTCACCGATTACGCGCTCCGCCACGGCGACGGTTCGGCCGACGACCGCGCGCTGGGCGAACGAATGATCCGTTACTCCGACGACGCGGCCGCCGACGCGGCGGAAGCGAAGTATCCGCAAGCCATTGCGATCGTCGCCGCGGAATACGGGTTGGCGGAAACCCGGCCCGGCGCGAGCTGGGGCAGTTCCACCACCAGTACCGCCGACGTGGCCGATTTTCTCGATGCCAAACAGCGAACCGACGCGACCTCACCGCTGCTGGCCTGGATGGTGGCCGCGGCGCCGCGCGCCGCCGACGGGACCGAGCAGAATTGGGGAACGGCCGTACTGCCCGGTGTGCAGGGCACCAAATGGGGCTGGTCGGACGCGCCGCCGCAGGAGGTCGCCTCGGCCTCGTTCGGTCCCGGTTTCTCGGTGGCCGCGCATACCGCCGGCAGCCCCGAGGATCAGACCGCCGATGTCCTGGGAGCCCTACCGACGTTGCACACCGACAGCGGCGGTCCGACCGGGATACCGGGACCGGAGCGCACCGGGGCGCCGGTGGGGACAGGCCCGGGTTGAGTGTGTCCCGGTTACGCAGGCGCGGAGGTCCGCCGGTTCACCGGCCGCGCGCGGGGCCCGGGTCCGAGCAGAGCCGTAGCGCGAACAGGAGATCGGTGTTGCGCACATGTTCCGGCTGGGTGGCGCCGCGCAGCAAGCCGGTGCGCCGGATCCAGCTGTGGTGCCAGTGATAGAGGTCGGGCACGGCGACCTCGCACCGCGCGGCGGTCCGGCGGAGACGGCCACTCCCGCCACCGATGGCCCCCGCGAACAGTTTCGACCCGAAGCCCGAATGTGCTTCCTGATATGCCCGGGCATCCTGCAACAGTCGCCGGACCGGTGGCGGCACGACCCAGACGTAGACGTCGGCGGCCCGCCCGAGGCCGATCGGGCCGGTGAAGATGAGCGCATCCGGCGTCATCGCGGTACACGGAACGCAGCCGAGCTCCACCATGGTGGCGCCGGTGCAGAGGACCGTGGCGAGGGCTGCCGCGTCGACCGGGTTGGTGGTGCGCGCCCGGATCCGCTGGACCGTCGCGTCATCGATACGCTCGGTGGTCAGGCCCGGCCCCACCGAATAGTTGAGGTCGGCAGGCAGATCCAACCGCATTCCGTGCAGCAGGAACCCCGCCTGTGCGCCGCGCAGCCGGGCGATGGTGTGCCCGCGGCCCGGACTATCGCAGACGAGGTCGCCGAGGAACCGGTACAGCCCCAGGATCTCGCGGCGGTCACCGGTGTTGCCGGCTTCGGGTAATCCCGGGAGGGCCTGCGATTGCGACGGGTCCCACGAGTAACCGGCCGAGCCGTATTGCGTGCCGGGGCCGGTCGTCGTGCCCGGGTGGGCGTGGTGCAGGCACGGCCGGCCGGTGCGCAGTGCGAACCAGCGGCAGGTCGCGTCGATACCCTCGGCATAGCTCGTATCGATCCGGGCGAACTCTTCCGATGTCAGGCCGCGGAACGCGTCGGCCCGGAAGGTGGGCACATCGCTGTCGGGTATCCGGGTCACCACCTCGTCTCCGGTGGTCATCGTGACTTCGGGAATCCACGTCGGCAGCTCGGCTTCCCGGTACCCCATCTTCCGGGTCGCCGATTCGGGCACCACAGTGCCCGTCACGGTGGCGCGCTGCGCCCGGTTGCTCGTCAACCACTGCTGTACTTGCTGTTCGGCAACTCCCAGTTGCTCTGCCGCATTCCGCACATCGTCGACGGACAGCCCGCCGCTCTCGTCGAGCTGAATCAACTGTTCCAGCGTGGACGGACGACGCAGCGCGGAGTCGCTGGTCTCGGTCACGGCGACAACCTCCTGGGTCCGGGGTCCGGACGATATTGCATTTCTCCCTGGGAACATTCGATCACTTACTCGGCGCGAGTGGAGACGATCAATCAGAACTTAACCGCCGTTGACAAAGAATGTGTACTCGGAACAGTTGCGGAATGTTGTCAGGTCTTGGCTGTGCGAATGGTGAAAGCGATCGGTTCACATGATTTTTCGCTGGATCCGATATCACCGGACCGAGACCGTACGCGGTACGAACAGGTGGCCGCCGGATTGCTGACGAATTCGGGATCCGCGGCTTGTCGATCAGTGTTCTTGCCGACGTTCCACTTCCAGCTCGCCGCCGGCCGCGCGCCAGTCGACCAGGCCGCCGGACATGTTCTTCGCGTCGAAGCCGTACTCGATGAGGAGATTCGCGGCGCCGTAGGATCGGAGGCCGCCGGTGCAGAACGTTATCAGGAGCCGGTCGTCCGGCAGGTTCTCGCATCCGGACGTCAACTGCTCGAGCGGTAGGTGGACCGCGCCCGGGATATGGGTGCGATTCCACTCGAACTGCCGGCGCACATCCACGATCAGCGCGCCGTCGCGGACGGCGTCGATCGCCTCGCGGGCCGAAAGCGCCGGTGCGCGATACAGATAGTGACGGATGCTCATGGGAGTTGTCCTTGTTTCGTCGGGTGCGACGCCGGGTCCGGCCGTGCTGCTGGGTGTCGCGGTATCGGGCGGAGATGCCGGGCCGGACGATCATGAGCAGCACCATGAGCGGCTAGGGCGTGCTGTGGCTGCCGGTGGGCGTGCTCGGGGTCCGCAACCGCCGGCTGTCGTCCCGGGTCGGGCGGTCCCGGCGCTGTCCGAGGTGACGGGTCGCGATGGCGACCGTGGTGGTGCGGGCGCTCCGGACAATGGTGCACGACAGCCCCCTCTCAACCTTCAGGTGGGCTGAAGCCTAGCACTTCCTTCAGTTTGGCTGAAGGGAATCGGCGGGTGGGCTGCGACACCGCGACGGGCGGCCGCACCGATGAGGCGCGGCCGCCCGTCGCGACGTATTCCGTACTCGCGGGCGCCCGCGTCAGGCCGGAACCGCGTCCAGGGCAAGGGTCGCCGCGATGGCGTCGGCCAGTTCCGCGCCCTTGACCTCGAAATGCCGGGCGAAGTAGGTCAGGTGCTCGCCGTGTTCGTGGAAGTGATGCGGAGTGAGCACGGCCGAGAACACCGGCACATCGGTGTCGAGTTGTACGCGCATGAGCGCGTCGACCACGGTCCCGGCGACGAAATCGTGCCGGTAGATACCGCCGTCCACCACCAGCGCGCACCCGGCCAGGGCGGCATACCGGCCGGTGGCCGCCAGCCTTTTCACCCGGAGCGGGATCTCGAAGGCGCCGGGGACCCGGATCACCTCGACCTCGGCGAATCCGTGCCCGGCCAGTCCGTCTCGGCAGGCCGTTACGGCCCGGTCGACGATATCGGCATGCCAGCCGGCGGCGACGAGGGCAATACGATCGGGTGTGGGTGACATCGGTTTCTCCTGTTCGCTGTGTCACCCAGGGCATAGCAACGCGAACGGGAGCGGCCCGCACGGGCACTCCGATGCCGCGTTCTCTTTCCTCCGGACTGTGACCGTCGGCTCCGGAATCACACCGGGATCTGCTCGACCCACCGCATCCACCGATGCCATGGCGCTCGCGGGCTCGTGCACCCGGACCGATCCGGATGCCATTACCGCCGGTGGGGAATTCCACCCCGCCCTGAGAACGTGTACAGAACGGACACTAACAACGCCGGGAAATCGCCGCAACAGCCGCCGGTCGCCGGGGGCGCCGCCCGTGTTCCGTCGCTAACCCTGTTCGGCGGCCGCCTTGATCCCGCCGACATGTGCCTCCCACATGCCGCGAGCGTGTGCGGCGGCCTCCTCGCTCGCGTTGTTGTCCTGGGTCAGCGACAGATGCGTCGCGGTGGCGTTCCCGCTCAGCTCATAGGTGAGGGTGTGATAGTTCTCCGGGACATCCGGTAGGCCGCCGAGCGGGCTGAAATGTGTCATGCGCAGTAGCCGGCCGGGCTCGACGGCGAGGATCGTGCCCCGATCCTCGTACGGTCTGCCCTGGTACTCGCCCTTCCAGACGATCGCGCTGCCGACCCGCCAGTCGGTGCGCACCTCGGCCCCGAACATGAACCGGCGGATCTGCTCGGGGTCGGTGAGTACTGTCCACACCCGTTCCGGTGAGGCGCTGATATCGGTTGCCGCGGTGGCCGGATGATCGGTCACTGATCCCAACTCCCTTCGGTCGAGGACTCGAACATAGGACGGCTGTCTTTCGTGGTCTTGTAAATAGGCGTCACAGGAAGCGGCGGATCGGCCGGATCGCGGCCTCCCGGGCGCGCTGTCCGAGCGAACGCCGATGCCAGCGCTTCTCCACGATCGGTTCGCTGACGGTCTCGTCGGTGTCGAAATGCGCATCGAGGGTCGCGGTGAACTGCCGGTCCATGGCCACGAGCATGATCTCCTCGTCGTGGTCCAGGGAGCGGCGGTTGAAGTTCGTCGAACCGATCAGGGCCGCGATCCCGTCCACGGTCATGACTTTCGCGTGCATCATGGTCGGCTGGTACTGCAGAATTCGCACGCCGCAGGCGAGCAGGTCGCTGTAGAAATGCTGTCCGGCCAGTTGGCAGACGCGTTTGTCGGTATACGGTCCGGGCAGCAGGATCTCGACTTCCACGCCGCGTCGCGCAGCCGCGCAGAGCAGTTCCACGAAATACGCGTCCGGCGAGAAGTAGGCCGTGGCCAGCCGCAACCGGTGCTCGGCCGATTCGATCACCACTCGCAACAGCGTCTGCATATCCTGCCAGCCGAGACTTGCGGAACCGCGAACCACCTGGACGATGGCCGAACCGGCCGGCTCCTGGGTGGGAAAGCGGTCACGGTCGTCGAAGAGTTCGTCGTGGCATTCCGCCCAATTCTGGGCGAAGGCCGCCGCGACTCCGTCCACCGCGGGTCCCTCGATCCGCACATGGGTATCGCGCCATTCGTTCTCGTGGCGCGCGTCCCCGCACCACTCTTCGGCGATGCCCACCCCGCCGGTGAACGCGATCCGCTCGTCGACCACGAGCACTTTGCGGTGGCAGCGGTGATTCTGTTTCAGCGGGGACAGGTACAGGGGTTTACGGAACCAGGCGATCTGGACACCCGCCCGCTCCATCAGCGTCAGCAGGTCCTTCTCGATCGACCGGCTGCCGAAACCGTCCAGGAGCAGGCGCACCCGCACGCCGGCCGCGGCGCGCTCGGCCAGCGCGTGGGCGAACCGGCGCGCGATCTCACCCTGCCAGTACACGAAGGTCATCATGTCGACGGTGTGTCCGGCCGCCTCGACCGCGCTCAGCATCGCCGGGAAGATCTCGTCGCCGTTGCGGAGCGCGACCAGCCCGTTCCCCTCGGTGGCGGACACTCCGAGCAGCCGTTCCAGCCGCCTGCGCATCCGCAGGGTTGCGGTATCGGGGTCCACGGGTAGCGGCGCCGCTTCGGCGGAATCCCGCAGATCTCGGGTAACGGTCATGGCAACTCCTCTGTCCTGGCCCGGGCAATTCCGGATATACCCCCTGAAGTCGCGGGATCACTGTGCGGACCTCGTGGAGTTCGGGGGCCGGGCCCGGGGCCGGATTTCGCCACCGGCGCCTACGGGTTCTGCGGCCGAATCCGGCGGCCCCGTCGCGGCGACGACGTACGCCACGATTTACGACTCTATGTAGTAGACATATCGGTTTTCGAGTAGCGTCGTGTCCCATGGATTTCGTCTACAACGTCGTGGTCGTCACCCACCTGCTCGGTATGGCGGCGGTGGTCGGCGGGTATGCGGCCGGCCGGCCGGCCGTGAACGAGGTGATGGTCTGGGGTGCGCGGGCACAGCTCGTCACCGGTGTCGTCCTGGG
>JABFXT010000584.1 GCA_013361595.1 Nocardia sp.
CGCCGGGACCGATCAGCTCGACCCGGCCGGGCTGCCCGCCGGATCGGCCGGACTGGCCAGGATCGTCGATGCCTATCGTGAGCAGATCGATGTGGTGTCCGAGGCCGGAGCGCAGGTGATCCTGATGGCCTCGCGGGCACTCGTGCAGGTCGCTCGTTCGGCCGCCGACTACGTCCACGTCTACGAGAAATTGCTGGCCGGGGTGGATCGACCGGTGATCCTGCACTGGCTCGGCACCATGTTCGATCCGGCGCTGCACGGATACTGGGGCAGTGCCGATATCGATACCGCCACCGAGATATTCCGCACGCTCATCGAGGACAACAGATCGAAGATCGACGGCGTCAAGGTCTCACTGCTCGACGCCGCACACGAGATAGCACTGCGGCGCGCGCTACCCGACGGCGTGCGACTGTACACGGGCGACGATTTCAACTATCCCGAGCTGGTCATCGGTGACGCGCAGGGCCATTCGGACGCGCTGCTGGGTATCTTCGCGGCGATCTACCCGGCCGCGTCCACCGCGCTACAGCAACTCGACAACGGCAATGTGACGGGTGCGGCGACGATCCTGGGCGCCACCCAGGAGCTCGGCCGGCACATTTTCGCCGCGCCGACGTACTACTACAAGACGGGTATCGCGTTCCTGTCCTGGCTCAACGGCCGGCAATCGGGCTTCTCGATGGTGGCCGGGCTGGCCACGGGCCGATCCGTACCGCATATGGCCGAATTGTTCCGGCTGGCGGACCGGGCGGGATTGCTGGCCGACCCGGAACTGGCCGCGTACCGCATGCGGATCTACCTCGAACTGAACGGATTATCTTCATGACATCGGTTGCGGCACAACATATGCCATTCGATCTGAGTGATCCGTACCGGTCGCTGTCGCTGAACACGGCGACTACAAAAAGGTGGACCCTCGCCGAGGCGGTGGACGGCGCAGCCCGCGCGGGACTCGGCGCGATCGGGCTGTGGCGCGATCGGGTCGACGAGATCGGTGTCGCCACCGCGGCCAAGATCGTCGCCGACGCGGGGTTGCGGGTGTCCAGCCTGAGCCGCGGCGGCTTCCTGACCGAACCCGGTTCCGGGCAGACGGCACTCGACGACAATCGCCGCGCCATCGACGACGCGGCGACCCTGGCCACCCGGGAACTCGTGATGGTGGTGGGCGGGATACCCGACCGGAACCTGCTCGCCGCGCGGGCGCGGGTGGACGAGCGGCTCGCCGCGCTGGTCCCGTACGCGGCCGAGCGCGGTGTCCGCCTCGCCCTGGAGCCGCTGCACCCGATGTTCTGCGCCGACCGCGCGGTGATTTCCACACTGGCGCAGGCATTGTCGATGGCCCAGCCCTATCCGGCGGAGACGGTGGGTGTCGTGGTCGACACCTTTCACACCTGGTGGGATCCGACCCTGGCCGAACAGATCGCACAGGCCGGCGCGGCCGGCCGGATCAGCTCGTATCAGGTGTGCGACTGGCTCAACCCGATGACCACCGACCCGCTGCTGTCGCGGGGCATGATGGGCGACGGTGTCGTCGATTTCGCGACCATCGGCGAATGGGTTCGCACCGCCGGTTACCGCGGCGATGTCGAGGTCGAGATCTTCAATGCCGCCATATGGGCGGCCGACGGCGCGGAAGTGATCGAGACGATGAAACAGCGCTACCGGGATCTGGTCCTGCCCGCTCTCGTGGCCAGGGCCGGATAGTTGATTCCGGCCCGGGACCCGCCGTCCCGGGCCGGGAACTGCTCGGCACGCGCGCTGCGACCGTGGTCTCGGGATGCTCGCAGGTCAGCTTTCGAGCGTTTGCCCCGGGCGCAGCGTGGGCCCGCAACCTTCCGTCGTCTGCACTTCCACGAGAGGCGGAATGGCGGCGCCCGCGTAGTCGCGGAGTTCCTGCAGTCGGGCCGGATCGCTCACCACGTCTTTGCGGACCCAATCCTCGTCCGGCACAGCGGGATCCTGGGATCGCTGTAATACGTAGTAGTCGCGGTCGATGCGGGCATCGGTCGTGATGTTGTTCTCCAGCCAGGGCCCGTGCGAATGCACGAAGGTGGGCCGGAGCTCGTCGAACACGTAGTCACCGAAGGTGGTGCGGTCCGTGCCGGCGATGATGTCCGCCATCCGGGCATGGGTGAGACCGGCCATATCGATCACCCGCAGCCGCGAGGTCAGCGAACTTCCGCCCATATCCGGCGTGAGCAAGGTGCCCTGCCGGAGGCCGAGGATATCCGCGTAGCCGTTGAACAGGCGGCCGAATCGCAACGCGATCCAGCACACGGGCACATCCTCGTCGGCGCGATAGGACTCGGCGGCATCGGCGAAAGCGCAGCCGGACGGAATCAGGGCACCGATCAGCGCCACCACGACCAGGGCGCGTCCCCGGGTGCGCAATTTCGCCAGCAACTGCCCGGTGGACAGCACGAGAACGATCGCGCCGAGCGCCCACGCCGGGGTGGCGAACCGGAACTGCGCCATCCAGTCCGGCTCCAGAACGCAAAAGGCGATCACCGCCGCCGCCAGCGGCACCAGCAGCGCGACAGCACCGTCGCGCCACCTGCTCGGCGGCCACAGCGCGAGACCGGCCACCACGACAGCCACTATCACCGCGGGTACACCCGCGTACCGCACCAGTTCACCCGACCTGGCCAGGTCGTACACCGTGGGCACCGCCTGATGTTTGGCGACCGCGGTGTTCGGGACGAGCCTGCCGAACTCGACTGTCCGCCACAGCAGGTAGGTCCCGAAGGGAATCGCGAACGCGAGTCCCGAATACACCCCGCACCGGAGCGCGACGGGCAACGTCGCGCGCCGCACCAGGATCACCGAGACCACCGGGTACACGGCCACGTAGATCAGACCGTCGGGGCGGGTCAACGCGGCGAACGCCGCCAGCGCGCCGGCTGTCACCGCTACCGCCGGTGTCCACACCCGCTCCTCCAGTACCGCAGTGAACAGGTGCAAGGCCAGCACGCACACCACCGAGGCGAACAACGCGTTCTCCAGGCCGGAAAAGCACCAGATCACGAAGGACGGGATGGCGGCCAGCGTCGCTCCCGTCGCGAAGGTCGCCAGGGCGGGCCATCGGGATACCCGCCGCGCGGCGACATAGCAGGCGGTGAGGATTCCGGCGCAGCAGACCAGCGCGACCGCCTTCGGATAGAGAACATAATCGGGGATGCCGAAGAGGGCACCCCGGTCGAAGAGACCACACCATTCGCCCACCATCAGGATGAAGAGCCAGGTCGGATTCGAGAATCCCTCGACCGGTACGGCGCCGGGCTGCAACACCGGCCCCAGTCCCTCGGCGGCACTGCGCGCATACGCGAAGGTGATGCCCGCGTCGTCGACTATCCAATTGCCGTACTCGGTCGCGCGCCAGCCCAGTAGCAGGACACCGGCCGACACGGCGGCCAGCGGGGCCGGCCACGACCTGCGACGACGATCCGGCACCTCCGCCGAGACCGATACCGGAACCGGCTGATTCGCCGTCAACACCTCGATACCCTCCACCCGATCGTGCTCGCCCGGCCATCCGAAGCCGGCACACCGCACGATCGGCCACCCTGCCTATTCGGGCCGCAGAAGGCAAACGGGCGACGATTCTGCGCACCAGGCACCGGGCCTCGTTCCGGCCCCCGCGCCGGCGATATATCTGTTCGAATGGCCCGATGATGTATCGCATTTCGAAAGGAACCAGAACTTCGACGAAGCGGCGGGCCGTGGGGACGGCCGGCGTCATGATGGCATCCCTGGTGGCGGTGACCGTCCCGGCGACGACCGCGTCCGCCGCGCCCGGGTTGTGCACTGCGGAGACATTGAGCATGAGCACCCGCGATCGGCCGTCCGACTCGCCCGGGCAGAGCCGGTTGGAAGTGATCCTGACCAATACCTCCGCACAGGAATGCGCGGTGCAGGGGTTCCCGGGCGTCGATCTGGTCGGCCCGGACGACCCGACCTTCGGGCCGACCTATGAACTGCCCCGCCAGGATGTGGATTTCGCACCGGTGACGGTGGCGCCGGGATCCGCGGTGAGCAGCCTGCTCACCTACCTGCCGGGCGGCCCGGACGGCTGGGTTCCGGCGACCATCGTCCTCACCCCACCGGATACCACCACCCAGCTCCAGGTGCCGTGGCCGGCGGGTGCGAGCGTGCAACGCCAGGATGTGGATTTCGCGCCGGTGACGGTGGCGCCGGGGTCCACGGTGAGCAGCCTGCTCACCTACCTGCCGGGCGGCCCGGACGGCTGGGTCCCGGCGACCATCGTCCTCACCCCACCGGATACCACCACCCAGCTCCAGGTGCCGTGGCCGGCGGGTGCGAGCGTGCAACGCCAGGACGCCGCCACCCATCCGGGCACCTTCATCGGTCCGCTGCAGCCCGCCTCCTGAACCGTCCGTCCGTCGCGCCGGCCCGACCGGCGCGACGGACGGCTCCTCGGCACGGAAACCACCGTGGCCCCGGCGCGGGCCGGAGGTTCAGGGGTCCGGTACGAGTCGGCTGCGGAGCCGGTGGGTGAGTGTGTGGCCGAGCTGTGGCGTGAGCGGACCGGTGTGGTCGATGCCGAGCTGGGCGGCGAGGGCCGTGGTGTACAGGTGGGTGGTCGTTTCGAGAAGAGTGGCGTAGGTATCGGTGGTGGCGCGGATTCGATGGTGCGCCGTGGCGGCAACGACGACGGCGATCGGCGCGGCGGGCCACCACAGGATGCCGACCGGCAGGTAGAGCGCCGCCCAGGCGGCGAGGACCGTCGCTCGCGACAACGCGAAGCGCGCGGCGGTGAGTTCGTCGCGGGTGGTGTCGGGGAGAGTGAGCCACAGGGCAGGCCAGACCGTGGCGAGATCGAGATGGTGATCATGGTCCAGGCGCAGCGCGGCGGCATGGATACGGTCACCGCTCCACGTGGGACGTTCGGGGCGTTCGACGGCGATCCGGTCCCGGGTCCGGGCGGCGCGCTGCCGGCGGGCCGGGTCGGGGCGGTCGGCGGGATCGGGTGCCAGCGCTCGCCGATATTCGGACCGGTAGACGGCGTCGGCAGCGTCCCATCGGCGGCGGCGGACGAGAGTCCACCAGCGGGCCGGCTGCCGTAGCGGAAGGGGCCAGCTCTGCCAACGCGCCGCCAGACAGAGGTATTCGACCACGGCACCGAGGAATTGGGCGATCAGGCCCACGACGGCGGCGCCGGCGAGTACGGCGGCCAGCAGGAGTATCTGCCCGCCCAGGGCGGTGACGACCGGATGTCCGGCGTAGGCGGTGATCCGGTCGCCGAGGTAACGGATATCGAAGACATGGGTGTGGCCGAGAGTGCGCGCGGCGGCGACAACGGCCAGATAGAGCGCGCCGGGTAACGCCAACATCGAAAACCATTGTTCGGCGAGCTTTTTGGTGATCTCGCTCCACAAGCCGCCCATTCAGGCCAGCCGTTCCCGGAGCAACGGCCGGCCGCTGACCGCGCACTGCGGCGCATCGATCACGGCGCCCGCGTCGCCGCGGCCGTTGCACACCTGTAGCGGGCAGCGGTAGGCGATCTCGAAGCTGTGCACGCCGACGGCTTCGAGGCTCCGGGTGTGCCCGAAGATCCCCGGGGCGTCACCGGCGACCCGCAGCGCGGTGTGGACCGCGTTCTGCGCCGGCCCGATATCCTCGGACCGGCCGGCGTGAACAGCTGTCAGGAGTCGCTGCAGCGGGGTGGCGCCATCGGTGCCGGTGTCACCGAGTGTGGCGCGTATCTCCGCGAGATGATCGCAGAGATACGCCAATGCTGCTGTGGCACGGGCAGTGTCGGATGGCAGCGAAGACACGGTCGAACCCCTCGGAAACATCGGCGACTGCGGTGGGCACAGCCGTCCGAAGTCTCCGCTCCGGGACTTGGCGGCGCGCTCGCCGGATCCTATCCTCGATAGCCGGTATGCGAAACGGTCACGTCGCCGGCCACAGTGACCCGTCGCGAGAATTCGAGGCAGAGCACCGATGCAGACAGCAGTGCTGGACGGACCCGGTTCCGGAGACGAGCGCCGGGCCGCCCTGCGGGCCGCGGTGGCGCACCGATTGGCGCGAGCCGACGACGCGACGGCGCCACAGCTGGTGCTGGCGCCCGAAGCCACCGCGGAGGCCGGTCGGTTGGCCGCGGATCTCCGGCCCGGCGACGACGACCCGGACGCCCGGTTGCTGCTCGCCCGATTCCACGGGTACCGCTTTCTCGCCCTGCGGCCGGGCGGCGCGCAGGAGTGGTCGACCGCGATCGAGTTGCTCACCGCGGTATTCGATTCCGCCCGGGTATCCGAACTACATCTTCCCGTTGTCGCCGACCATGTGTTCGCGGTAGCCGCGGATATCACGATCCTGCGGGACCTCTCGGACTTCGATATCGGCTCGCTCACCGCCGCGGTAGGTCTCTGGCGGAAGATACTCGCGGCCACGCCCGCCGGGCATCTGCAGCGCACGCCCAGGCTGGGCACCTTCGGGTTCGTGCTCGCGGCCCGATACGAACACTCCGGTGTGCCGGCGGATCTCGACGAGGCGGTGGATGCGTGCCGCCGAGCTGTACCGGCGAGCACGGCCGCCCACCCGGACGGAACCGAGTGGATCAAAGATTCCCCGGTCGACTACATCGACCGGGGAATCTGGCTGAACGCCCTGGGGAACTTTCTCCGGATCCGGTCCCTGCGAACGGGTGCGCCCGCGGACCCGTCCTCG
The DNA here is from genome assembly GCA_013361595.1 of Nocardia sp. Classification (GTDB taxonomy): domain Bacteria; phylum Actinomycetota; class Actinomycetes; order Mycobacteriales; family Mycobacteriaceae; genus Nocardia. Next base: position 6,694 of record JABFXT010000584.1, read on the forward strand.
TTGCCGGTGTTGTTGA
>JABFXT010000654.1 GCA_013361595.1 Nocardia sp.
CCGGACCGGAATCATGGTGAGCGGAAGGCTGTCCGGGGCCCCGACCAGCGACTTATCGTCGTAACGTGGTATCGCGCAGCAGACCTCGACGGCATCTGAAAACGGTCACCGGAGTCAGCGGCGGTGCCGATGTGTACGCGGCGGCAGTGGATCCGGCCCGCTCGACCCTGGATAGCGCGATCGGCGTCGCGAAGGTCGCCGAGGAGAACCGGATCGACGCGCTCTTCGCCGCCGATCTGCTCAGCTTCGGCGCGCAGGGGGCCATCGGCGCGCAGGAGCCGCTGATCTACCTTTCGGCGCTGAGCGCGGTGACGACACAGATCGGTCTGATCGCCACCGTCACCACCACTTTTCATCACCCCTACAACCTGGCCCGGTTGTTCGGCACTCTCGACCATGTGAGCAACGGGCGCTCGGCCTGGAATGCGGTGACCTCCTCGCTCGGTGAGGAGAACTACGGCGACCAGGAGTTGCCGAGCCCGGAACACCGGTACGCGCGGGCGGCCGAATCCCTGGAAGTGGTGCACGCGCTGTTCGATTCGTGGGGACGCGGCGCGCTCACCCCGGACGGTCGCGGCGGCGCCGTACTCGATCCGGACCGGGTCCGGCCGATCGACTATCGAGGTGACCATTTCACCGTGCGCGGTCCGCTGAACATTCCGCCGCTGCCGCAGGGCCGGCCGGTGCAGTTCCAGGCGGGCCAGTCGGCGGGCGGGGTGGAACTCGGCGCTCGCTACGCCGAGGCCGTGTTCACCTCGCTCACCACATTCGACGACGCTCTCACCTATACCCGCCGGATCCGGGCCCGCGCCCGGGAACTGGGCCGCCCGGCGGGGCTGCCGCTGATCTTCAGTTCGTTCCACGCCACCTACGGCGCCACCGAAGCCGAAGCCGCGCGGCTGGTCCGTGAACAGGAGGAATCCTACGATTTCGAGGCGGGCCGCCGGCTGCTCGAGGATATGCTGGGCGGCGGTGTGGATCTGTCCGAGCTCCCCTTGGATCGAGCGCTGCCGGAAAGCCTGATACCCGAATCGGATTCGGTGCACCGCCGCCGGGGCCGGGTGGAGATCTTCGCCAGGCTCGCGGCCTCCGGGCGTACGCTGCGCGAACTGATCCTGGAAGCACGGCACACCGGCCACTGGTCGGCGGCGGGGACACCGGAACAATTGGCCGACGCCATCGAGGAACGCTATCGCGCCGGGGTTCTCGATATCGTCACCGTCGGAGGTCTCGACGATCCCCGTACCCGTGATTTCGTCACCAACGGGCTGCTGCCGGAACTGCGCCGCCGCGATATCGCCGGATCCGACTACCGCGGCGCCACCTTCCGGGAGAATCTGGAACTTCCGCCGCTCCCCGAGGCCGAGACCGGCCGCGTCGCGGTGTAGCCGGCCGGTCAGAAGTACCGGACCACCACATAGACCCAGGCGAGTACGCAGCTGAGCGCGGTGACCACGATGCCGTACCGGGTGAACTGCCAGAATGTGATCCGGTGTCCGGCCCGGCGGGCGATATCGAGGGCCACCACATTGGCACTCGCGGCGACCGCGGTGCCGTTACCGCTGAAATCCGCGCCGAAGGCGAAGGCCCACCACAGCGCCCGGCCCTGACCGGGGTCGGGAGTCTGTTCGACCAGGCCCTCCACCACCGGGGCCATGGTGGTCGTATACGGAATGTTGTCGATGAACGAGGCCACGACGGCGGAACCGAAAACCAGCACTGCCGAGGCGAACAGCGGATTGTCGCCGAATGCGACGACCGCGGCGTCGCCGAGGAGATCGATGACACCGGTGTGCACGAGCCCGGCGACCATCACGAACAGGCCCATGAAGAAGACCAGTGTTCCCCATTCGACCTCGCGCAAGATGTCGCCGATATCGAGTCCGGAGATCAGCACCATGGCGCCCGCGCCCAGCAGCGCGATGATCGAAGGGGCCACATGCAGGAGCGAGTGGAGGCCGAAACCCACCACGACTCCGGTGAGTACGAGCAGGGCGCGGGTGAGCAGCCGCGGGTCGGTGATGGCGCGGCGTTCCTGCAGGGCCGCCACTGTCTCGATGTGTTCGGAGCGTTCGCGCAGATGCGACCGGAACAGCCAGCGGGTGAACAGGACGAACAGGGCGAAGATCACCGCCACGGCGGGGGCCATGTGCAGCAGGAAATCGTTGAAACTCAGGCCGGCCCGGCTGCCGATGATGATATTGGGCGGATCGCCCACCAGGGTTGCCGCGCCGCCGATATTGGCGGCCAGCACCTCGGCGATCAGGAACGGTTGCGGGGCGAAACCCAGGCGTCCGCACACCACGATGGTGACCGGCGCGACCAGCATGATGATGGTGACATTGTCGAGCAGCGGCGACGCGACCGCGGTGATGATCATCAGCATCACCAGCAGCCGGAACGGGCTGCCGCGGGATCGTTTGGCGGCCCAGATGGCGAGGAAGTCGAACAGACCCGTGTGTTTGACGACACCGACGATGATCATCATGCCGAGCAGTAGGAAGATGACATTCCAGTCGATGCCGACATGGGCGTTGTAGAAGACCTCCTCGCCGGGCACCAGGCCGAGGACGGTCATCAGTCCGGCCGCGATCAGTACGACCTTGACCTTGTCCGCGCGTTCGGTGGCGATGAACCAGAACGCCCCGACGAATACCGTGACCGCCAGGATCTGGTTCATCGGCGCACCTCCCCTGCTCGCGGCGGATCAGTCGTCGGGGCCGGCGACGGCCAGGCTGATCAGCAGCCGTTCGAGGGTGATACCGCCCACCAGGGTGTACGCGCGGTCGACGACAGCGACCAGCGGACTGTGCCGCTGGGCCATCAGGGCGGCGATCTCGAGCAGCGTGGCATCGCGGTGGACCACGGCCGGCCGCGGCGCGTGTCGCGGTAGGCAATCGCCCACGGTCAGATCGCCGGGTTCCCGCCAGAACAGTTCGGCGTGCAGTTCGTCGATGGTGCGCACCAGCGCGGGATCGTTCTGATAGGAGCTGGGTATCGCCAGCCGCAGCACCTGGGTACCGGGTAGTACCGCCACCGGCCGGTGGGCGCCGTCGACCACGATGAGGCCGGGCAACCGGTTGACCACCATCAGCCGCATGGCCTTGGCGACGGGATCGCCGGTGCGGACGGTCGGCAGCTGGACGGCGATCTCGTGTGCTTGCATCGGATGGTCCCGTCGCGCGTGCGGGGAAAGAGTGGTCACGACCGCGACCTGTCGCCGGTGAGCCGGTCCATCAACCGTTCCAGCCGGGCCACCCGGTCGGGGAGCGGGCTGCTGTGCAGCAGTTCGGCGAGCTGATCCGCCTCGTCGAGACCCAGGGCGATGGAGTGGACGGGTTCGTCGCGGGCCGTGCGGTAGACATGGATATGTTTCGTGCCGTCGGTGCCGGTGACCAGCGCGAACCGGTCACCGCTGCGTGTCAGCAGGTGGTGCACGGTGCCCTGGCCCGGTACGGTGCCGCGGTCGATCTCCACGTGGAACGCTCCTCCCGCGGCCGGTTGTCTCCTGTTCGAGTCTCGGCGCACCGGGGTGTCGCCGGCCATCGGTGCCGGTACCCATCTCCGGTGGCCGCCGCTGTGTAACGGGCCGGCCGGAAGATGGGTGTCACGCCCCATGGACAAGCCCGCGCGCGGGCGGCCACACTGAGGGCATGGACCGTCCGGATAGTGGAAACGGCCTGTTCCGGCGCCATACCCGGACCCCGGTCGACGCGCTGTTCCGGCGGATCTTCCTCATCAACGGGCTGGTGTTCACCCTCGGCACCCTGGTGCTGGCGGTTTCACCGGCGACGGTGTCGTCCCGGGTGCGGCTCACCGAGATACCGGTGCTGGCCGTGGGGCTCGCGGTGATCCTGGCGGCGAATGCCTTCCTGTTGCGGTCGAGTCTGGCGCCGCTGGACCAGCTGGTCGTTTCGATGCGCCGGGTGGACCCGCTGCGCCGCAGCGGCCGGCTCGACGACCGGGGCAACGGTGATCTGTCCCGGGTGATCGACTCCTTCAACGCGATGGTCGACCGGCTCGAATCCGAGCGGGCGGCGGCCAGCGCGTCCGCGCTGGCCGCCCAGGAGGGCGAACGCCAGCGAATCGCCCGGGAACTGCACGACGAGATCGGCCAGAGCCTGACGGTGGCGCTGCTGTCGATGAAACGTGCCGCCGACCGCGCGCCCGCCGATGTGGTGGATGTACTGCACGGCGCGCAGGAAACCGTGCGCGCCTGCCTGGACGAGGTCCGCGGGATCGCCCGGCGGCTCCGGCCCGATGTCCTCGACGATCTCGGCCTGTCCAGTGCGCTGAGCGCCCTGTGCAGCGAATTCAGCTCGACCGCCGGTATCGGCGTGACGCGTGATATCGACCGGAAGCTACCGCGGCTCGCACCCGATATCGAACTCGTCTGCTACCGGGTGGCCCAGGAGAGTCTGACCAATATCGCCCGGCACGCCGACGCGCGCCGGGTCGGATTGAGCCTGCGGGTGCGCGGCGATTCGCTGGTGTTGCGGGTGACCGACGACGGTCGCGGCGCAGTGTCCACCGACGGTTCGGGTATCCGCGGGATGCGTGAGCGCGCCCTGCTGGTGAACGCGACCCTCACCATCGAATCGCCGCCGGGGCACGGCACCGACGTATGTCTCGAAGTACCGCATCGAGGTGCGAGGAGTTCGCCGTGACGAGCCCGGAGCCCGCCCGAGTACTGCTCGCCGATGATCATGCGCTGGTCCGCTCCGGGCTGCGGATGATCCTCGACGCCGAACCGGATCTGGTGGTCGTCGCCGAGGCCGCCAACGGGCACGAGGCCGTCCAGCAGGCAGGTCACGTTCCGGTCGATCTCGCGATCCTGGATATCGCCATGCCTCGGATGACCGGTATCCAGGCCGCCCGGGAAATCCACCGCGCTGCACCGGAGGTGCGGATCCTGATGTTGTCGATGTACGACAACGAGCAGTACTTCTTCGAATCGTTGCGGGTCGGCGCCTCGGGGTATGTGCTGAAATCGGTGGCCGACCGCGATCTGCTCGAGGCCTGCCGGGCGACACTGCGCTGTGAATCGTATCTGTATCCGGGTGCGGTGAATTCGCTGATCCGCGACTGGTTGCAGCAGGCCGACCGGGACGAGCCGCTGCCGCGCAGCCTGCTCACCCCGCGCGAGGAGGAGATCGTCAAATTGGTCGCCGAGGGTTTCTCCTCGCGTGAGATCGCCACCGACCTGTTCATCAGTGTCAAGACCGTGGACCGGCACCGGGCCAATATCCTGCAGAAACTCGGGTTACGTGATCGGCTCGCGCTGACCCGGTACGCCATCCGGGCGGGTCTCATCGAGCCCTGAACGCGGTCCGCCCGCTGCCGGGAGCGCATACATATCGCCTGCCCGCCAGGGCAGTAGGGCGGAACTGGCGAGCAGCGCCAGTGCGGCGACGCCGATCGCGGCGCGAATACCGGTGGCCGCCGCGAGGAACCCGCCGAGGGCCACGAACGCCGGTTGTACGCATTTCGCGCTGATCGACCAGGCGGTGCCCACCCGCACCATATGGTCGTCGGCGGTGTGGTTCATCCGATAGGCGGCGAACAGCGGATTGAACACACCGGCGCAGAAGAGTAGCAGGGTTTCGGCGGCCAGGATCACGGTGAATCCGAACGGGCCGGGGCCCGCCAGAACCAGCAGTCCCGGCCAGCAGGTGCGCGCGGTGCCGGAGCCGAGCAGGATCGCGCGCTCGCCGAACCGGGCGACGAGGCGCGGTGCGCACCACGATCCCAGCAGCCCGCCGAGGCCGGGCAGGCCGAGTGCCAGTCCGTACTGCCATGGCGCGAAACCCAGTTCACGGAGCATGAGCAGCGCCAGCAGCGGTGTGATGAGCACCAGGGATCCGCCGAAGAGCATCGCGTTCCAGAACAGCCGGTGCAGGACCGGGTGGGCGGCGATGAAGGTCCAGCCGGCCCGGATCTCGGACCGGATGGGGCGCGCGTCGTCCCGGCGCGCGGGGATCGGTTCGGGCGTCCGGATCCGGCGGATACCGAGCGCGGCGGCCAGCTGGCCGAGCGCGTCGATCACGAGCGTCGTCGTCGTCCCGAATACCGCGATGAGCAGCCCGCCGAGTGGGCCGCCCAGCGTGGTCGCGGTCCAGAAGGTGGCCTCCAGCCGGCTCGCCGCCCGCACCCGTTGTGGTTCGGGGACCAGTACTTTCAGGTGGGCATCGCGGGCGGCGCCGAAGGCGATACCGCACAGGGTCTGGGTCGCCGCGACCAGGCACAGCTGCGGGTAGGTGAGCAGGTCGAACCAGGCGGCGATCGGCACCGACGCGAGTGCGACGAACGCCGCCCAGCCGGTCGCTGTCATGGCGCCGCGCTTGCTCCGGAATTCGAGGAAGGGGCCCAGCGGTAGCGCGACCGCGGCGGCCGTGACCCCGGCGAGAGCCGCCATCAGCGAGACCTGCAGATCCGAGGCGCCGGCCAGCAGGATCGCGACCAGGGGCAGGGCACCCGCCCCGACGGCGCCACCCAGCTGCGCGGCGGTGAACGACCACCAGAGTCGATAGAAGACGGTCGGTAGGCGGGTGGCATCGACCGGCCGGCGTACTGCCGGTTCGTCGGCGCAACGGCGGGTCACGGCACACAGTGTCCGATAGTGCGCTCGGTCCGGCGCCGTGCGACACATCTCATGCTCACGCAT
>JABFXT010000012.1 GCA_013361595.1 Nocardia sp.
AGCGTGAACACCTTCGTCCGCGAGCACAGATCCCGGGCCGCTTCGACACCGCCGGCCAGCCGCACCGAGATCATCCCACCGAAGCGGCGCATCTGCTTGTCGGCGACGGAGTGACCGGGGTGCTCGGGCAGACCCGGGTAGATCACATGGCTGATCGCGGGGCTGCGGGAGAGGAACTCGGCCAGCGTCTCGGCGTTATCGCAGTGCCGGTCCATCCGCAACGCCAACGTTTTGGTGCCCCGCAGGGTGAGGAACGCGTCGAAGGGGCCGGGGACCGCACCGGCGCCGTTCTGCAGGAAGGCGAAGGCGGCGTCGAGTTCGGCATCGTCGGTGACGAGCGCGCCACCGATGACATCGGAGTGCCCGCCGAGGTATTTCGTCGTCGAATGCACCACGACATCGGCACCGAGCAGCAGCGGCTGCTGCAGGTACGGAGTCGCGAAGGTGTTGTCGACGACCAGTTTGGCGCCCGAGGTGTGCGCGATATCGGCCAGAGCGGGGATATCACCGATATTGAGCAGCGGGTTGGTAGGCGATTCCACCCAGATGAGTTTCGTGTTCGGCCGGATCGCGGCGCGCATCGCATCGATATCGGTGACCGCGGCCGGCGAGTGCTCGATACCCCACTGGGTGAACACCTTGTCGATCAGCCGGAAAGTACCGCCGTAGGCGTCGTCGGGAATGACGATATGGTCGCCGGGCCGCAGCATGGCGCGCAGCGCACAGTCGGTGGCGGCCATCCCGGAGGCGAATGCCCGGCCGTAGCGGCCGGCCTCGAGGGCCGCCAGATTGGCCTCCAGCACCGTCCGGGTGGGGTTGCCGGTGCGCGCGTATTCGTAGCCGTCGCGCAGTCCACCGACCCCGTCCTGGGCGAAGGTGGAACTGGCATAGATGGGCACGTTCACCGCGCCGGTCCGGGGATCGGGATCGTAACCGGCGTGCACAGCCCTGGTGGTGAATCCCAGTTCGCTCATACCACCACCCTAAACGGCGGGTGCCGTCCGCCCGCACGCCGGTGGGCCCGGGCGTGAAGCATTTCACGCCCGATCCGAGCGCTCTCTGCCCGACGTCCGGTCCGATTACGCTGGGCCCATGCTGACCGTCGCCGAACTGTTCGCCACAGATTCACTGCTGACCGGGGAGGAACGGGAGATCCGCGATACCGTCGCGGCCTTCACCGAACGGCATATCCGCCCGAATATCGCGCAGTGGTTCGAGGCCGGGGAATTCCCGGTCCGCGAGATCGCACCGGAACTCGGCAAGCTGGGTGTGCTCGGGATGCACCTCGACGGTTACGGCTGCGCCGGCCTCCCGGCCACGAGCTACGGATTGGCCTGTCAGGAATTGGAGGCCGCCGACTCCGGGCTCCGGTCGCTGGTGTCGGTGCAGGGATCGCTGGCGATGACCGCGGTGCACCGCTTCGGCTCCGAGGAACAGAAACAGCAGTGGTTGCCGGAACTGGCGGCGGGCCGGAAACTCGGCTGCTTCGGGCTCACCGAACCGGATTTCGGTTCCGATCCCGGCGGCATGCGCACCCGGGCCCGGCGCGACGGCGACGATTGGGTACTCAACGGATCGAAGATGTGGATCACCAACGGATCGGTGGCCGATATCGCCGTGGTGTGGGCCCGGACCGAATCCGACGGGAAGAACGTCGTTCGCGGTTTCCTGGTGCCCACGGATACTCCCGGGTTCACTGCCCGGGAAATGAAGGGGAAACTTTCGCTACGCGCCTCGATCACGGCCGAATTGGATCTCGACGACGTACGGCTGCCCGCCGACGCGGTCCTGCCCGGTGCCTCCGGCCTGTCGGGTCCGCTCTCCTGTCTGAACGAAGCCAGATTCGGCATTGTCTTCGGCGCACTCGGTGCCGCTCGTGACTGCCTCACCGCGGCGATCGAATATTCGCGCAGCCGAGCGGTTTTCGAGAAGCCGTTGGCCGCCTATCAGCTCACCCAGGCGAAATTGGCCGATATGGCAGTGGAATTGGGCAAGGGTCAGCTGCTGGCATTGCATCTGGGCCGGCTCAAGGACCGTGGCGAACTGACCCCGGAACAGGTGAGCGCCGGCAAACTCAACAGTTCCCGCGAGGCTCTCGCGATCGCCCGGGAATGCCGCACCATCTTGGGCGCCAACGGAATCACCCTCGACTATCCGGTGCTGCGGCACGCGAACAATCTCGAATCGGTCCTCACCTACGAAGGCACCGCGGAGGTGCATCAGCTGGTGCTCGGAAAGGCACTCACCGACGCGTCGGCATTCCGCTGACGCACCGAGACGGTGCGGCACCGGCACTTTCGGGCGCATCCATATTCCGTTACCGGCGAATACACTGCCTCACAACGCCTCCCGCGCGAGCGGAGGACATTGTTACCAACCGTCATCGGCGAGCCATCTGCGTGTCACCCATCGGCCGGACCGGCGGCGCACTCTGATATTCGCACCCGGAGCGGATCCGAAACGCCCGGCGTGCGTACACGGAGGTGCGTTATGAACTCGCAGTCACCCGGACCGGGAAATCGGCGACCGTCCACCACGGTGAAATTCCCGCTCGGAGCGAAATCCGTGCGGAATTCGCGCGAACGCACCACCGCCTGCCGATTACCGGATCAGCGTGAACTGGTGGCCGCGTTCGCCGGGCCCGGGGAGCGCGAAACCGGACGCCCCCTGCTCACGTGGGCGAATACTCTCGCCGAGCTGCACCGGCGCCGCCATACGGACCCGTTGGCGACCGCAGGTATAGATTGCCGCCGGGCCGAACTCGTCGCACTGATCGACCGCTGGATAGATACCGAATTGACCGAACGCCGGGCCCGGCGCACGCGGACCGATTCCCTCGGCGCCACCATCGATCGAATGGCTGCCGCTCATGTGCATGCCAACCATCTCCTGCACAGTGCCGAATGTGTCTCCGACGATCGGGTGCATGCGGCCTGGTACCGGCTCGCCCTGCTGGCCGACGAGTGGACCGATCTGGTGACCGGCGCCGAAGGGGTCCGGCGCCGGACGTGACGGAGGCGGTCCACCACGGGTGGTCTATCCCCACTACCTGCGGGACTGCGCAAAATATCACAATACGACAACTGACGGCGCGTTGTTACCATCGAGTTATGTTCGCCCTGGGTCCCCGTCTGTTCGAAGTCTCCGCCCGCCGTTATCTGGAGGGTATCCACCGGACCCACGGGGCGCCGGCGTTCGCGGCGGCCGGTGCGCTACCCGGGCTGTCCGCCGAACTAGACCAGCACGCCGCGGCCGTACGCGACATTCTCGACCTGGGCGTGGAAACCGCGGGCCGGGTCTCCCCCACAGTGCTGCTGGCCGGCTATATGCGCGGGCTGCTCGAGGACCGGACCACGCCGATCACCGAACCGGTGGACTGGGCGTGTGCCGAATGGCTGCATCTCCGCTTGGCCGGCGCCTGCTTGCAGGCCGCTCTTCCGGAGCTCTGAACGCACTTCCGCCGTGAACCGTAAACCGGTTCACGGCGGAAGTGGACAGACCGCAGACGCTCAGCGCAAGTGACGAGGTTCGCCGCCGTCGAAGGGTCCGCCGTCGTAGGGTCCGCCACCACCGTAGGGCCCGCTGTCGCCGTAGGGAGGCTGCCCACCGTCGCCGAACGGCGACTGCCGGCCGTTCCCGAAAGGCGACGACTGACCACCGCCGCGGGGGGACTGCGGACCACCGTAGGGTGACTGGCCGCCACGGTAGGGGTTACCGAACTGGCGGTACTCGCCGCTGGACATCTGCTGCCCGTAACCGCCCGATTCGCCCTGCTCACCCCGGTAACCGCCACCTCGGGCCGGCTGCGGCTCATCCCACTGTTCCGGATCGCGACCGGCGCCGGCCTGCTGCGCACCCGTCCGCTGCCGCTCCCGGGAGGCGTCCTCACGTCCGCGCTGATACGCCTCGGCATGACCGCGCACCGCCGGCATCTCCTCCTCGAGCCCGGTCAGCCAGGACTCCCAGCGCTGCTGCATCGGCCGCACCAGACCACCGCCGACACCGACGACCATGATGCCGCCCAGTGTCGCGAGTACCGCGATGAGCACCGGGGTGGTGACCGTGGTGGCCACCCCGATCTGGTTCAGCGCGGCGATGACGCCGATGCCCCAGATGAAGACGGCGGCGATCCGGCCGATCATCGGCCCGTAGCTCAGCCCGCCGAGCGCATTGCGCACCAGATCGCTGACCGCGTGCGCGATGGCACCCGCGACCACGACGATCAGGATGGCCACCGCCGCCCTGGGCAGCCAGGCGACGATCCCGTTGATCAGATCGCTGACCGGGTTGGGTCCGAAGACCCCGAAGGCCATCTGCAGCGCGATCAGCAGAATCGCATAGAAGGCCAGCCTCCCGAGGAGATCCGACGCATCGTATTTGCTGCGCGACAGCATCCGCTGGATACCGCCCCGCTCGACGAGCCGATCGAAACCGACCCGCTCGAGAACCTTGTCGACGATCTTCTCGACCACTTTGGCGATGATCCAGCCGATGAGCAGGATGACCAGGAAGCCGAGGAGCTTGGGTACGAATGTCGCGATCGAACTCCACGCGTCAGAGAAACCCTGTTGGAAATCGATTGCCAAACTTGAGGTTTGCACAAGCCCTTCCCTTCGCTCTCCGATCGGACGCAGCGTTTGCCACGAACGGCACTACGCCACGTTATACCTCGGTGGAGCTGGTTGAACCTGTGATTGCGGAATAATTGCTAATGTGCCGCGCGACCGGTGCTCACAAAACCCAGCAAATCATGGCGGGTGATCACACCGACCGGCTTGCCGTCTTCGACGACCATCAGCGCGTCGGTATCCGACAGCGCCTTGGTCGCCGCCGAGATCGGCTCCCCCGAACCGATGAGCGGGAAGGATTCGCTCATGTGCTGAGCCACCGAATCGGTGAGATTCGCGCGACCGGAGAACACCGCGGACAGCAGATCGCGTTCCGAAACGCTGCCGGCCACCTCACCGGCCATCACCGGGGGTTCCGCGCCGACGACCGGCATCTGCGAGACCCCGTATTCGCGCAGGATCTCGATGGCATCGCGCAGGGTCTCCGAGGGATGGGTGTGCACCAGATCGGGCAGTTCGCCCGACTTACCGCGCAGCACGTCACCGACCAGAGTTTCCGCGGTCGACCCGTCGAGCGGGGTGCGCAGGAATCCGTAGGAACTCATCCAGCGGTCGTTGAAGATCTTGGACAGGTAGCCGCGACCACCGTCGGGCAGCAGCACCACCACCACGGCCGCCGGGTCACGCCGGGCGATTTCGAGCGCCGCCACCACGGCCATCCCGCACGAACCGCCGACCAGCAGGCCCTCCTCGCGGGCGAGCCGGCGGGTCATATCGAAGGAATCCGCGTCGGAGACGGCGATGATCTCGTCCGGGATCGCCGGATCGTAGGCCGAGGGCCAGAAATCCTCGCCGACACCTTCGACCAGGTAGGGCCGGCCGGTCCCGCCGGAATACACCGAACCCTCGGGATCGGCGCCGACGACCTTCACCTTGCCGCCGGATACCTCTTTGAGATAGCGGCCCACACCGGTGATGGTGCCGCCGGTACCGACACCGGCGACGAAATGGGTCACCGTGCCGTCGGTATCGCGCCAGATCTCGGGGCCGGTGGTCTCGTAGTGGCTGTCCGGACCGCCGGGGTTGGAGTACTGGTCCGGTTTCCAGGCACCGTCGATCTCGGAGACCAGGCGGTCGGAGACGCTGTAGTAACTGTCGGGGTGCTCCGGGGGCACCGCGGTCGGGCAGACCACCACTTCGGCGCCGTAGGCACGCAGCACATTGCGCTTGTCCTCGCTGACCTTGTCCGGGCAGACGAAGACACAGTGGTAGCCGCGCTGCTGTGCCACCAGCGCCAGTCCGACACCGGTATTGCCCGAGGTCGGTTCCACGATCGTCCCGCCGGGACGCAACTTGCCGGACTTCTCCGCGGCCTCGATCATCTTCACCGCGATCCGGTCCTTGGAGCTGCCGCCCGGGTTCAGGTACTCGATCTTGGCGGCCACCAGCCCGGCACCCGAGGGAACCACCGAGTTCAACCGGACCAGCGGGGTGTTGCCGATGAGGTCCACGACATGATCCGCGATGCGCATACCCCCATCGTTGCAGAGGCGTTGCCGGCGGCTTCGCTGTGGTCCGCCACCGAACCGCCGTACCCGACGGAACGGGCGCCCAGCCTTTAGTATCTGTGACCTATGAGGCTGCCGAAGCGCGCACGCGCCACCGTATTTCTGGCCGGGTCCGCCTTAGCGCTGGTCGTCGGGTCCGGGGCGTCGGCCGGTGCCGCGACCACCGCGTTCCCCGATGTGCCGACGCTCGCCTACGGCGGTCTGTGCGGGACCAGCATCCGCACCTGGGCCGATACCGATCCGCAGTGGCCCGGCCGCGCGGTGATCAATGTCCGCGCGAATCCGGTCACCGGGATCGGGCCCGGCGCGTATCCGCTGGCACCGCTGTGCGAGGTACTGACCACGGTGACCTGGCGCAATCTCGACACCGGCGCCACCGGCTCCTACGTCAACAATGTGGTGACCGGTATCTACGGCAGCATCCAGTACTCGCTGTTCCAGAACACCGGCCCGGGCCGGGTGGATGTCGTCGTCACCACCAACCACGCGAGCATCCCCGCGTACGGCAGTTTCATCGTCCCG
>JABFXT010000695.1 GCA_013361595.1 Nocardia sp.
GCTCTTCCGATCTGGGGATTTCCTGCTCGCGGCCGGCGGTGGCGCGGTGGTGGGGATTCTGGTCGCCTATGCCCTGGCCCTGCTGCGCCGCCGGATCACCGATCCGGTCCTGGACACCACCCTGTCCTTCCTGGCGCCGTTCCTGGCCTATCTGCCCGCCGAGGAGATCCACGCCTCCGGCGTCATCGCGGTGGTCACCTGCGGCATGATCCTCGGGCACGGTGCACCGGTCTGGCAGAGCGCGGCCTCCCGGACCGCCGAACGCATCAACTGGGGCACGGTGCAGTTCATCCTGGAGAGTGCGGTCTTCCTGATCATCGGTTTGCAGGTGAACACGATCGTCCGGGACGCCTGGGCGAGCGGATTGGATCACGGCACCCTGATCGTGGCCGCGATCGCGGTACTGCTGGCGGTGATGCTGGCGCGACCGGTGTGGGTGTTCGGCTGGGCCTTCCTGGAGCGCGCGTTCGGCCGCGCCCCGGAGCCGCTGACCCATCCGACAGTGGTCTCCTGGGCCGGGATGCGCGGCGTGGTGACCCTGGCGGCGGTATTGCTGCTCCCGGCCGACACCCCGCAACTGCCGGTGCTGAAACTGCTCGCACTGGTCGTCGTCGCGGGCACGCTGCTGCTCCAGGGCACCTCGCTGTCGTGGCTGGTGCGGCGTTTGCGCCTGCGCGGGCCGAGTCGCGCCGAGGACGCGTTGCAGAAGGCGAATCTGCTGACCCAGGCGGCGAATGCGGGACTGGCCGCGCTCGACGCGGCAGTGGGCCCGGACACCCCGGAAGATGTGGTGCGTTCGCTGCGTGACCGGGTCACCTGGCGGACCAATGCGGCCTGGGAGCGGCTCGGCCGCCCGGAATCCGAACTGGCGACCCCGACCGCCGAGTACCGGCGGCTGCGGCTGGAGATGTTGCGTGCCGAACGGGAGACGGTGTTGCGGGTCCGCGACACCGGGGGCGTGGACTACGAGATCCTGCAGCATGTGCTGGCCCGGCTGGACCTGGAGGAGTCGATGATCGACCGGTTCGACGAGGGCGACGACGAGGACCGGGTCGAGACGCTGGCGGTCCCGGGCGGTTCGGCCGAGGACTGCGCGCATCTGCGGTCCGCCCCGCTGGTATGCGAATCGGACCGGCCGGATGTGTGCGCGCAATGTCTGGCGGAGGGCCTGACCTGGGTCCATCTGCGCATGTGCCTGACCTGCGGCAATATCGGTTGCTGTGATTCCTCGCCGGGTAACCACGCGGCCGGGCACTACTCGTCGTCCGGCCATCCGGTGATGCGGAGTGTGGAACCCGGCGAGGCGTGGCGCTGGTGCTACGTCGACGAGCTGCTCGGTTAGCCGCCGGCCGGCCCGGGTTCCGCGGAGGTGTCCTGCCTGCGTGCTGCCGGTGTCGGTGGCCTGCGGCAGGATGGGCGCCATGACGACAGCACCGGGCAGCACCAGGGGCGGGGCCGGCGAAGTCGCCGGCGGACTACGCGAGCACGCGGAGGCGCTCCTGCGGGAGCTCGCCGGACCGGACGCGCGATTGCGGGACGACCAGTGGACCGCGATCGAAGCGCTGGTGGTCGGTAAACGCCGCGCACTGGTGGTGCAGCGCACCGGGTGGGGTAAATCGGCGGTGTACTTCATCGCGGCGAAGCTGCTGCGCGCCCAGGGGCGCGGACCCACCGTCATCGTGTCGCCGCTGCTGGCCCTCATGCGCAACCAGGTCGCGTCCGCCCAGCGCGCCGGGGTGGTGGCGGCGACCATCAACTCCGGCAACGTCACCGAATGGGACGAGATCCATCAGCAGGTCGCGGCCGGTTCGGTGGATGTGCTGCTGGTCAGTCCCGAGCGGCTGAACAATCCCGATTTCCGGGATCAGGTGCTGCCCCGGCTCGCCGCCGACGCCGGTCTGGTGGTCATCGACGAAGCGCACTGTGTCTCCGACTGGGGACACGATTTCCGTCCCGACTACCGCCGGATCCGGACCCTCATCGCCGACCTGGGCAGCGAGGTGCCGGTGCTGGCCACCACCGCCACCGCCAACGATCGGGTGGTGACCGATGTGGCCGGGCAGATCGGTACCGACACCCTGGTTCTGCGCGGCGACCTCGATCGCGCCTCCCTGCGTCTGTCGGTGGTCCGGTTCGACGACGCGGTGGAACGCACCACCTGGCTCAGCGGTCATCTGGACCGGTTGCCGGGATCCGGGATCGTGTACACGCTGACCGTCGCCGGCGCCCACGATCTCGCCGATGTGCTGAATTCGCACGGTCACAAGGTCGCCGCCTACACCGGGCAGACCGATCCGGCCGAACGGGAAGCGCTCGAAACGGCCCTGCTGAACAACGATGTCAAAGCACTGATAGCCACCTCCGCGCTGGGGATGGGATTCGACAAACCCGATCTGGGGTTCGTGGTCCACGTGGGCGCCCCGTCGTCGCCCATCTCCTACTATCAGCAGGTCGGCCGGGCCGGGCGAGCCACCGAACGCGCCGAGGTCGTATTGCTGCCCGGGCCCGAGGACACCCGGATCTGGAGTTACTTCGCCTCGGTGGCGTTCCCCCGCGAACATGTGGTCCGATCCGTTCTCGAAGCGCTCGACCGGGAGCGCCCACAGTCCACCGCGGCGTTGGAGCCCCTGGTCGAGCTCAACCGCTCCCGCCTCGACATGGTCCTGAAGGTGCTCGATGTCGACGGCGCGGTCCGCCGGGTCCGCGGCGGCTGGCTGGGGACCGGCGAGCCCTGGGCCTACGACGCCGACCGTTACGAACGGCTCGATGCCGCGCGCACCGCCGAACAGCAGGCGATGCTCGATTACCAGCGCACCACCGGCTGCCGGATGGAATTCCTCCGGCGGCAACTCGACGATCCGGCGTTGCTCGCCGCCGCGCCCGGTACCGGTGCCTGCGGTCGCTGCGACAACTGCACCGGCGAGCACCGCGACACCACGGTCGACACCGCCGCCGTGGATGCCACGCGGGCCCGGCTCGACCGTCCCGGTATCGATCTCGCGCCCCGTAAGCAATGGCCGACCGGGATGGCGAAACTCGGGGTATCGCTGTCGGGCAAGATCTCCGCCGGCGCCGAGACCGGCCGGGTCCTGGGCCGGCTGAACTCGCTCGGCTGGGGCCGGCGGTTGCGCCCGATCCTCGACGGCCCCGACGCTCCGGTGCCGGACGAGGTGGTCGACGCCTGTATTCCGGTACTGCGGGAATGGGACTGGGCCGTGCGGCCCACCGCGGTGCTGGCGCTGGAATCGCCCACCCACCCGGTGCTCACGGGTTCGCTGGCCGAGCGTCTCGCCGGAATCGGCCGGCTCCGCAATCTCGGCACCCTGCATACCCGTCCCGACCGGCCGCCGGTATCCGCCGTCAATTCCGCCCACCGGGTCGCCGCCCTGCACGATGCCTGGGAGATCCCCGATCTCGGCGGCTCGGACGGTCCGATCCTGCTGGTGGACACCCTCACCGATACCGGCTGGACGTTCACCGTCGCGGCGTGGGCGTTGCGCCAGGCGGGCGCCCCGGCTGTTCTTCCGTTCGCGTTGGCGACCCCGGCCTGATCTCCCGG
This sequence comes from Nocardia sp., assembly GCA_013361595.1. GTDB lineage: Bacteria > Actinomycetota > Actinomycetes > Mycobacteriales > Mycobacteriaceae > Nocardia. The sequence goes on from JABFXT010000695.1 coordinate 3,560, forward strand.
CCCGGTTCCGGTCGGCCGGCGGCGGTGGGAAGCCGGTCGAGCAGCGCGAACACGGCGACGAGCACCACCGCGACCACGACCACCAGCAGGGTGTTCAACAGCGCGGTCGCGTATCCCTTCCGGGCGGCGTCCAGGAACGGGTACGGATACCAGTCGGTCACGGCGCCGTGGGCGAATGTGTATCCGATCCAGGCCACCGGCCAGACGAACGCCGCGGCGACCGTGCCCCGATCGATCCGCGGCCGGGGTCCGAACACCAGCCATACCGCGAGGGTCGCCCAGGGCGCGAGGTAGTGGAAGCCGAGATTCGCCCACCATGCCGCGCCGGTGAGGTGTACCTCGTCGGCGAGTACCAGCGCGAAGACCAGACCGGTGATCACGATCCCCAGCAGGGCATCCAACCGCACCACCCGCCAGAGCCGGCCGTCCCGATCGGGCCGTATCGCCAGCCCCGCCGATACCACCAGTACGAACAGGTTGCTCTGGATGGTGAAGTAGCTGAAGAGCCGTACGAGTCTCGTCGCGATACCGGCCGCCGGGTCCGCGCGTCCGGAATTCGCGTCCGCACCACCGGTGAACAGTAGTGCCAGTTGCGTCACCAACGCGGCGGTGATGACGAGAGCGATCACGAGATGGCAGGCCCGGGCGGTGATATCCACCGCACCGCCGCGACCCGCCGAGCCGAAGCGCACGTTCACACCGGCCCATACTGCCGCCGGTGGGAGCGCGCGCCACGGCGACACGCGATAAGGGGTACGAACTCGCGCCCGGGTGCGGCAGGATCGGTGTGGTGACCACATTGCCCGAGAAGGCCACCGCATTCCTCGAACTCCATCGCCCCGGCGACCCGGTGATCCTGCCCACGGTATGGGACGCCTGGTCGGCGGATCTGGTGCGGCAGGCCGGTTTTCCGGCGCTCACCGTCGGCAGCCATCCGCTCGCCAACTCGGTCGGCAAAGCCGACCGGGAGGGGATGGCCTTCGCCGACGTACTCGGTCGCGTCCGGGAGATCACCGCCGCGGTGGATATACCGGTCTCGGTGGATCTCGAATCCGGCTACGGGGTCGAACCGGTGGCGCTCATCGACGGGTTGTTGCAGGCCGGCGCGGTCGGGTTCAACCTCGAGGACACCGTGCACAAGGAGGGTGGGCGGCTGCGCGAGCCACAGGAGCACGCCGATCTCGTGGGCCGGCTGCGGCAGGCCGCCGACGACACCGGTGTGCATGTGGTCGTGAACGCCCGCACCGATCTGCTGCTCGCCCCGTCCGGCGATCCGGCCGAGCTGGTCGGCCCGGCGATCGAACGGTTGCGGCTGGCGGCCGCGGCGGGCGCCGATGTGCTGTATCCGGTCGGCCGTTACGGCCCGGAGGTGCTGAGCCGGCTGTGCGCCGAACTGCCGTTGCCGGTGAACGCGGTCACGCTGCCGGACCAGGGTGACAAGGCGTATTTCGCCGAAGCCGGTGCTGCGCGCGTGAGTTTCGGGCCGTTCCTGCAGTACGCGCTGGCGGCGGAGGCGAAGAGGCTGCTCGAACCCTGGCGGTGAACCCGGTCGCGGAACACGGTGCCGGGCCGGTCAGGACTCCGGGCCGGGGTCCTCGTCGAGATCCACCTCGTCGCGATCGGCCCATTCGATCAGTTGTCCCAGATCGAATACCGCGTCGTCCATACCGGCGTGCAGATCACCGAGGCGGCGGTACCGCTCGGGGACGGTGGCGATGGTGAAATCGCGAGGATGGATATCGTCGATCTCGTCCCAGTCCACCGGGGTGGAGACCGTCGCCGCCGGGTTACCGCGGACCGAATAGGCGGCCGCGATCGTATGGTCGCGGGCGTTCTGGTTGTAATCGATGAACAGTTGTGCCGGATCGCGGTCGCGCCGCCACCAGGTGGTCGTCACATCATCGGAAGCCCGGCGACGGACCTCCTCGGCGAAGGCCAGCGCGGCCCGGCGCACCTGCTGGAAGCCGTGGTCCGGCGCGATCCGCACGTAGACGTGCAAACCCTTGCCGCCCGATGTCTTCGGCCAGCCGACCGCGCCGATCTCGTCGAGCACCTCGTGGACCACACCGGCCACCCGCTGTACCCGGGGCCAGGGACAGTCCGGCATGGGGTCGAGATCGATCCGCCATTCGTCCGGGCTCTCGGTATCGGCGCGGCGTGAGTTCCACGGGTGGAATTCGACGGTCGACATCTGGACCGCCCAGATGATCTCGGCCAGTTCGGTGACGCAGAGTTCGTCGGCGTGCCGACCGTAGCGCGGGAAGTACACCCGCACGGTGGACACCCAGTCCGGCGCTCCCGCGGGCAGCCGCTTCTGGTGGACTTTCCCGCCGGGCAAGCCTTTCGGGAAGCGGTGCAACATACAGGGGCGCTCCCGCAGCGCATTGACGATTCCGTCGCCCACGCTCAGGTAGTACTGCACCAGATCGAGTTTGGTCGCGCCGGACTCCGGAAAATACACCCGGTCCGGGTTGGAGATACGGACCTCGCGTTCTCCGACCGTCAGTTCCACCGCCGCGCCCGCGCCGCCAGCCATGGTCCGACCCTAGCCGCCGGAACCGAATCCGTCTGGGCGGCGAGCCGGGTTCGTGGAAGGGACCGCCGGGTCGGCGCCCGGCCGATCTCGCTGTTCCGGTTCGCGGGCGCCCGCATCACAAGGGCCGAATCAATGCTTGGGACATGCTATTTTTCTTCTGACCGGGCAGATGGGGTTCCGGATAGCGGGTCGGTGGCGGTGACAGGTCTCGTTCGGAGACGACACGGTGAAATCCGCGCCGCGGAGCCGATGAGATACGGGGCTGTGCCCTGCCGGTCCGATCCTGGCCCTGGCCGGTGGTGTGCGTGAGAGGTGTGTCCGGAATCCCCGGCGTGCTCGACATGATCACCACGCGCGCACGCGGTATCACCGACTCACTGACCGCCGGGGTCGGCCGCTTCTACACGAATACCGGCGACGCGCTCACCGGCGTTCGGCGTTACGCGGAGGTGGACAGCGAGAGCGCCGGTCAGATCAATCTGACGCGGGGCCGGGCCGGGCGGTCGCCGAGCGCGGAACCGGCGTCGCGGTATCGGCCACCGGCGGCCGAGCTG
>JABFXT010000159.1 GCA_013361595.1 Nocardia sp.
GCATCCCTCCGGCTCGGGCGCCGCAACGGTGGCCACGACCGGCGCCGTACGCGCTTCGGCGATGAAACCGGCGGTGAACCGCTGCGGCGGCTTGTATCCGCCGCCCGGGCGACGGGCGCGCTGCGCGCTGGACGTGGTCGCCTGCGCCGGCGCGGTGTATGCCCCGCCGACGTACGCCGCTTGGAAACGCTGCAGGTCGCCCGCGCCCACCCGCAGATACCCGGAGCCCGGCTTCTTGGGTAGGTGGTACGCGTCCGCGGTGCCGATGGCGTCACGGGAGTCGCTGGTCTGGTTGGTGCGCAGCGCGATCCGGTAGGACAGGTGCGCCTCGAGCTCACCCATCCGGTTCGCCGGCACCTTCTGTGAGGACAGCAGCAGGTGGATACGCAGCGAACGGCCGAGGCGGCCGATCGCGACGAACAGCTTCGAAAAGCTCGGATGCTGCTCCAGCAGTTCGGCGAACTCGTCGAGAATGATCATCAGGGTGGGCAGCGGCTCCAGCCGGGCGCCCTGCTCCCGCGCCTTCTCGTAGTCGGCGACACTGGCGAAGTTACCCGCGTCGCGCAGGACGCGCTGACGCCGGGCCATCTCACCGTTGATGACGTCTTCCATACGAGTGACGAGATCCGCTTCTTCCTCCATGTTGGTGACGACCGCGGTCACATGGGACAACCGGTCGAACCCGAGGAAGGTCGCACCACCTTTGAAGTCGACGAGCAGCAGATTGAGGACGTCGGGCGAATGGGAGGCGATCGCGGAGAGCACCAGGGTGCGCAGGAACTCCGATTTACCGGAACCCGTCGCGCCGATGCACATACCGTGCGGACCCATACCCTCTTCGGCGGATTCCTTGATGTCCAGGTGGACGATCTGGCCGGTGGGATCGTGCCCGAACGCGATGTTCAGCCGGTTGCGATCGGCGTCGCGGCGCACCGGCCACGCCCGATCCACCCGGATATTGCCCGGATCGGGGAGGCCGACCATATCCTCCCAGGACGTACTGCCGCTGGCCTGTTCGGCGGCCACCGCCTCCACCACGGTGGACAGGCGGTACGGCGACAGTGTCCGTGCCACGGCGGTGGCCTGCGGGATCGACATGTTGTCGGCGGTGCCGACCAATCGGCTACCGCGTGGTGTCAGTTCCTGGAGGGTGCGGTCGGCGTCGAGAGAGAACTTCAGCGACCGCGGTAGCGACTGCTCCGACTCCCCGAGCCGTAGCCAGGTACAGCCATCGATCCCGGAGATATCACGATCGGTGTTCGCGCCGCCCGACTCCACGAGCAGCACGAAATGCGATTTGTCCAGTGCCGGCTCGTTGTTCGCGGAGAACGGGCCGCGATTGAGCCCGGCGAGCACCTTCGTCCGCAGTTCGGCGACGGTCCGATACACCATCCGGCTGGAGCCGATGGCATCGGTTTCCGCGGGGTGCTGGGTATGCGGCAACCATTTGAGCCAGGCCCATTGCGGATCGTCCGGATTGTTGAGCACCGCCGCCACCGCGACCTGGTCCGGCCCGTGCAACACCACGATCTCGGCCAGCATGGCCCGGACCAGGCCCGCCACCGCCTCCGGATCGCCGCCGAGTCCGACCAGCGGCGCCGACAGCAGATTGATGGCCACCGGCATTCCGCCGACCGTGGAATAGGCTTTGGCGAAGCGGGTCAGCTCGACCACGCCGACGGGATCCAGATCCGAGGTGGGTGCCGCCTCCGGAACGATGACCCGGACCTGGTTGGCGATCCGCCCCCGCCCCATTCGTACTCGCAGGAACTGGGGGTTGGCGACCTGCACCTCCCACATCCGCTTACCGCCGACCAGGCGCCCCAGGCCCGCCGGGCCCGGATGGGTGTAGGAAAGATAGTCGTAGAGTTCGGTCTCCGACTCGTGCACCGTTTTCCGGTTGTCGGTGATCGAGCGCAGATAATCCTTACGTTCCTCGTTCAGCCCGGCCGCGGTGCTGTTGGTCCCCCCGCCACCACCGAGCTGGCCCCCGACCATGCCGAACATCGACACGATCATCATCATGGGAAACATCAACATCATCGGCGACATGGCCCGGCCGCCGGAGAACATCATCGCCATCATGCCGACCATCGCCGCCACCATGATGACGGGCATGATCATCTTGATCTTGGACATCGGCACCGGCCGCGGCAGCTCGGTCGGCGGCTGCAACCGGAGTTCGGTGACAGCGGGCGCCTTGGGGCCGCGCACCATCCGAGCCGGCCGGACGAAACGGCGCGTCGCGGTCATTTGTTCCCCGTCATCTGCACACCCGTCATATTCGGCGGTATCCCGTCGTGTTGGATCATCGCGTCGCCGACCGAGAGCGGCGGTCCCACGGCGAACAGCGAGACGATGCTCCACGGCGCTGTCACCGGCTCACGCAGACCCAGCGCGGTCAATGTCGCCTTGCCGCCACTACCCGACTCGTTCATATCGATTCCGTAGCGGACACCGCTGTCCGATATCCAGTACAGCGATTCGCGGAGCGGCGATCCGGGTTCGGCACCGGTGACCTGCACGAATTTTCCGGTGGTCCGGGGCAGGTACGCGAAGTCGGCGGTCGCACCTCCCGAATAGGGAGCGGTGACCAGTCCGACGGTGCGGCCCTGCTCCTCTTTGGTGAGCGGCAGCTGCCGGCCGAACAGCAACCGGGTGTGCGCGTCCGGATCGGTACCGGTGCGCTCCCAGTGATAGCAGGTGACGAGGTCCCGGATGGGGTCGAGGATTTCGACCGATTCGGCCGGATAGGTAGCGGTGCCCGGCCAGTCGCCCGGGCGCAGGTTCGCCGCCGCCACATCGGGTCCGATGGTGGTGGTGGCGACCGCACCGTGCGAGTTCGAATTGCGGACTATCGATGCGAGTACCCCGCTGACCCGCACCAGCCCGGCATTGGATACGAGATAGTAGGTGGCCGGCTGGTTCGGTGTGGCGACCGTGAGGATGGACCCGACCACCGCGTCGAGCGCCGGTTTCAGGGTCGTGGGCGATCCGGAGTTGGGAACATCCGGGACGCGGATCGGCGCGACCTCGGGGATCGCCCCCAGCAACCCGGGTGAGGCGGCGGCCACCTGCGCCCGGCTGTCGATTCCGAGGGCCAGCATCACCGGCGAATCGGACAGATTGATCTCGGCGCGTACCACGCCCTGTTCCGGATCGGAGTACACGAGCCAGGTGGCGTCCTCGCCGCGCAGCAGCCGGGCCTGGCGACCGCTCAGTTCATGGACGGCGTCGTCGTCGACGGTGATCGGCCCGGCGATGGCGGTGGTGAGCACCGCCGAACGCAACAGTGTCGGCAGGCCGGTCTTGGGGTCGACGGGTGCCGCGGCACCGGTGCGGGCGGTATCGCAGACCGTCCATTCGGAGTCCTTTTCCGCCTCGTCGCTGATCTGTCCCGGGGCACCCGGTATTCCGACCCACGGACCACGCGGATACTTCGCGAGCTCGGACTGCGACACTTCCACCGGATTGGCCGCCTTGCCGACGATGAGCCGGGCCGAGGTGAGATTGAGCGCGGGATGTATCCGTTCGCCCAACTTCACATACAGCGCACCGCTGTCTTTTTCGGCGAGAATCGGGGAGTCCCCGACCGGCTTCGCGGGTTTGAAGAAGGCAAGAACAGCGGCCGCGGCGATTCCCACACAGGCCAGCGCGACCCCGATGGCCAACGCCGTGGACCGGCCCCGGGAGGGGTCGTCGATCATCGAGGCGTCGCGGCGCACCAGGGCGTGTTCGATCCGATGTAGCAGAAACCGCCAACCCGAAACCTGGTGCTTGGTCACCACCCGGAAGCGTGCCACCGGTATACGTTCCCTTCCGCCGACCCTGGCCACAACCTAGCGCGCAGGCCTGAACCGACTACTCCCCAGAATTGGGAACAGCCGGTCAGGCGGGTTGACGGACGCTATCTATCGACCGGCGCCAACCCCTGGAGTGCGGTGCTGATATCGAAGGCGTCGATGGTCATGAGCTCTTCATCGGTGAGCGAGGCGATGTCCACGTTGTCGCGGGTGAACCGGAAATCACGCTCCGACTCCGCAGCCTCCACGACATTGCGCACGAAACGACCGTTGCCGGCGAGATCGATGAGGCGGCGGCCGTTCCGGTTCTGTTCCGACATCGTCGTGCACCGGTCGCGCAGGACTTCGCGAGCCTGATCCGACAGGATCGAATCCTTCTTGGCCGCGATGAATTCGGCGATCTGGACGAGTTCGTCCGGATCGTAGCTGGGGAACCGGACCCGCTTGGTGAAACGGGACGACAGACCCTCGTTCGACTGCAGGAACCTGTCGATCTCGGCCTCGTAACCGGCGATGATCACCACCAGCTTGCTCCGGTCGTTCTCCATCCGGGCCAGCAGCGTGTCGACCGCTTCCTTACCGAAGGCGTCACCACCGGACAGCCCCTCCTGGATCAAGGTGTAGGCCTCGTCGATGAAGAGCACACCACCGAGCGCGGAGTCGATCAGCGCATTGGTCTTGGGCGCGGTATGGCCGAGGTGGGTACCGACCATATCGTTCCGCGAAGCCTCGATGACCTCGGCGTTCTCGACCACGCCGAGGCCGGCGAAGATCTTGGCGATAACCCGCGCGATGGTGGTCTTACCAGTACCCGGAGGGCCGGAGAAGATGAGGTGATTGGATCGCGAGTCGACCGCGAGACCGCGCTTGGCCCGGACCTGGTCCATCAGCACACCGGATTTGAGGCGGTCCACCTGCTCCTTGACCGAGTCCATCCCGATCTGCGACTGCAGTAGGTTGGAGGCCTCTTCGAGCAGTTCGTCGCGTTCGGCCTTGGCCGCGCTGGCCGCTACTTCGGCCGGGTCGTCGCCGGATTTGGGATCCCAGATATCGGTCCGCGAGGCGATCACCGCCGGAGTGGTGACCTCGAGCCGGAAGTTCTTGTCCCGCACCGCCTGCTGCCAGTGCTCCCGGTTGGGCCACAGACCGGAGCCCTGCAGTCCCTTGAGGATCTTGTCGGCGGCGTCGTGTTCACCGTTGTGCCGCAGGATCATCCCGAGCAGATAGTGGGCATCGGCCCAGATATAGGACAGACTCCCGGACTGACTGTCCTCCACGATTCGCTGGGCCCGCGGCAATGCCTCCCCGAACCTGCCGAGATGGGCCAGCGCACTGGCGGCCATCAGTTCGGCGGCGATATCGAGCAGCCCGTCCTCGAGTACTGTTTTCGCGGCCCGCGCGGTGAGCACATCGGGCCAGCGTCCGGTCCGGTAGAACAGGGCTATCCGGGCGAAGTCGGCGACGTCGTCACCGCGCACCTCGTCCAGGATCGCGATCGCTTCCTGCCATTCCCCGCCGTCGGCATACGCGCACGCCTGCGCGATGGAGATCTGGTCGCGATCGGCCATCGCGACCCGTAGGCCGAAGACACCTATCTCGACCTGACACCACAGCGCCCGGTCGACCAGACCGGCGCGCTGCTGATCGCGGTAGAGATTATGGGAGGAACGGTAAGCGCCGTAGATGACCTCTGACGTGACCTCCCCCGCCATGGCTCGTCCCAGCCATGCGTCACACATATCTGGATCGATATCCGTGGCCGCTGTGAACGCCGCGCGGGCATGCTCTTCGTTGCGCACCCCACCGGCGACCAATCCCAAACTCTGCACGCCCGTGTAGAACGCGTCCTCGGCCGCTGACAACTCGGACTTCCCTTCCGCCGGACCCTCGCCTGCTGGCAGGGTAAGGCACCCCGGGCCCACGGTAGACATCGGGTATTTCCCGGCACTGGGAAGCAGCCCCGGCAGGTGGACGCGCCGGTGAAGTATTCGGCGCCCGCAGCGGACGAGGCGAGCCCGCATCCGTGCAGAATCGGACGAAAGCCGCAAGTCTCCCGAATTGGCATCCCATCAGCGAACGAGCCGTAATCCAGCGATAAATTAGGCCCGAACATGGCGCGCTCACCACCGAGGCGCGGCACGCCGCCGCGGAGCCGCTACCGCTGCCACGCCTCGCGTTGATCATGAAATCGGTTGTCAGCGAGACGTTTCAGTGATCGGGACGCCAACCGCGGCGGCTATCGGACCGCTACCCGAGACGCACGGAATTCCCCCTCCTGAAAATAGTGCCGTTGTTGAACGGCACATTATTTCTGGCTATAGTTGGCCGCAGGTCACCAGTTCCCTCATCCCTGATGACCGCACCGCGGCGGCCGGTGGAAACAGCGAGCCACCGGCCGCCGCACCTAACTGTTCACCCGCGAGTTGTCTGCTCGCGCAGGTCTTTCATCCGCGCGGCGGCGGCCCTTCATCCGCGTGAACCGGCGCGGATACCGCCGGAACGGCGGCTGCCGGAGCATTCGTCTTCCCCGCCGATTCCGATGCGGCGCCTTCTTTCTTCTCCGCACCATCTTTTCGGCCGCGATCCCGTTCCGAGTCGGGCGATACGACAGGCGACGGCGTATCGCCGTCGGCCGCCACCGCGGGAATCGCCGGTTCGGCGCGTTCGACCGGTTTGCCCCATGGAGTACGGGCCGGTTGTTGCGACGCCGCGGCCGGACGCGCCGACCACGGATTCGACCGGGCGGCTCGACGCCGCCGGCCACCGGCGGTCCGGCCCGGTTTGTCATTCTCGGACGCGCGCCGACGGCCGCGGCCCGCGGGAGCGGCGTTCCCGGCTCCGCC
>JABFXT010000150.1 GCA_013361595.1 Nocardia sp.
GCAACGACCGCCTGCCACCGCGGGATCCGGGAAGCGCGCCAGGACCGCGGTACTGGCGGGTGCCGGCGCGCTGGTCCTGGTGGTGATCGCGGGACTGGTGCTGGCGAACTTCACCGCGGGCGGCGATGCCGAGGACCGGGCCGCGCCGGCCCCGGGCACCTCGCAGGCGCTCGTGCCGGACACCTCGGAAACCGATACCTCCGACACGACCCGCCCGACCACCACCACCGCGGTGCCGACGACCACCCCGGCCGAGACCGGCCCGCCGACGCCCGCCCGGGTGGAGCAGTTCGTCCGCGGGTACTACGGCCAGCTACCCGGTAACCCGTCCGCCGCCTGGGCCCAGCTGTCGCCCGCTTACCAGGCCACCACCGGTGGTTACGCCGAGTACACCCGCTTCTGGTCGGGTATCTCCGCCGTAAGTGTCGGTGCGGTGACCCCGTCGGGCAACGGCTCGGCCGTGGCCACGATCACCTACACGATGAGCAACGGTTCGACGCAGTCGGAGAGCCGGTCGTTCCAGGTGGTGCCCCAGGGGGGACAACTGGTGATCACCGCGTCCCAATTGCAGTGATCCGGCCCCGGACGGATCCATGCGCACGGTGCGGATACGGTCGGCGGGGACCGGTCGCCCGCGTACCCGCGGCGGGTCACCGGGGCAGGCGAACGAACCACGGCGACGAAAGGCCTCATAGATGACCCCGCTGGCCGCAGTGCTGTGGGATATGGACGGTACTCTCCTCGATTCGGAGAAACTCTGGGATATCGGGGTCCGGGAGCTGGCCCGGGAATTGGGCCGGGAGATGACCCAGGAGATCCGGCACGCGCTGATCGGGGCGTCCGGGGCGAACGCGTTGCGGATCATGTTCACCGAACTCGGTCTGCCGCCGGAGCCCGCGGCTGTCGCCGAGGCCGGGCGCTTCCTGGAGGCGCGGGTCACCGAGCTCATGACCGGGCCGATTCCGTGGCGGCCGGGCGCGGTGGCGGCGCTGGAGATGGTGCGTGCCGCGGGGGTGCCCTGTGCGCTGGTGACCAACACGAAGCGGTCGCTGACCGAACTGGCGTTGGAGACACTGGGGCGCGACCGGTTCGACGTCTCGGTCTGCGGCGACGAGGTGCCGCACGGTAAACCGGATCCGGCGGTCTATCTCCGGGCAGCGGAACTGCTGGGCCTCGAACCGGGCGATTGCGTGGCCGTGGAGGATTCGGTCACCGGGGTGGCGGCCGCGGCGGCCGCGGGCTGCGGGGTACTGGTGGTCCCCTGTGAGATACCGGTGCCCGTCCACCCATCGAGGGTGCACCGGGAGAGCTTGGTCGGGTTGTCACGAGCCGATCTGGACGAGGTGTTGCGAATCGGCCGCGCGGTCGCGGCGGGGGGCGCGACCGCATTCTGACGCGATTCGGGTCGCGCAACGCGACCCGAATCATCCGATCATGGGCTGATTTTCGCGAAGGTTGGCCCGAAGACGGTGAAGGATGACAATCGCGGCCCGCGAACGGTGTTGTGTATCAACAAGACCGAACGGTCCGTGACCGGACTCACCCGCTATCTCCGGCGAACACCGGGCGTGTCGCAGACAGTCCGACAACAATATCGCTATGGCCGCCACGGTGACCTTGGACGAAATCGTCGACACTTCCCGCTACCCGCTCGCGGAGCCCGGTGCGCCCGGCTGGCGCGCCGCCGTCGCGGCGGCGCGGGCCGATCTCGCCGAGGACGGCTGTACCGTCCTGCGCGAGTTCATCCGGCCCGAACTACACACCCTGCTCGCGGAACAGGGCGAGCAGATGGCGCCGCACGCCTACTACCGCACCGAGCAGGTCAACGCCTACAACATTCCGCTGGACAGCGAATTACCCGACGGCCATCCCGGCCGGATCGTGTTCGAACGCGGTAACGCCTTCGTCGGCCGGGACCGGATTCCCGCCGACGCGCTCATCCAGCGGCTCTACAGCGACGATCTCTTCCAGCGCTTCCTCGCCGACTGCTTCGGCCGGGACCGGCTCCACGAATTCGCCGACCCACTGGCCGGTCTGGTGCTCAATGTGGTCGCACCGGGTCAATCGCATCCCTGGCATTTCGATACCAACGAATTCACGGTCAGTATGCTCACCGCCACCCCGGAATCGGGCGGAGTCTTCGAATATTGTCCGGGCATCCGCTCCCCGCAGGCCGAGAACCTGGCCGATGTGCACGCGGTGCTGACCGGGTCCGGGGACCACCTGGTGCGGCGGCTGGCGCTGCGGCCCGGTGACCTGCAGCTGTTCCAGGGCCGCTTCTCGCTGCACCGGGTCTCCCCGGTGGCGGGCGCGGCCGCGCGGCATACGGCGATCTTCGCCTACAGCGACCGCCCCGGTGTCATCGGCACCGTGGAACGCACCCGCCAATTGTTCGGGCGGGTGCTCACCGAGCATTTCGCGGCGGCCGATGCCGTCCGGGGTGACCGGCTGCTCGATTGATCGAGGACGCGATCGAGCGGATACAGCCCGAGGAGAGGAACACCACGTGCCAGTTCCGTTGCACACCACCGGGAAAGCTTCCTTCGACGATATCTACTCGAGACCCGATCCGCGCGACTACTACGCCCGGATGTCGGAGCTGGACTACCGCATCCCGGAACTGGCGAAACCGCATCTGCGCCGGCAGATCGCCGAGTATCGCGCCGCCACCGGCGCGGCGCCGAGCGTGCTCGACATCGGCTGCTCCTACGGGGTGAACGCGGCGCTGCTGCGGCTGGACACCACCCTCGCCGAGCTGGCCGATTCCTACGCGGACCCGGATATCACCACCGACGAACTCATCACCCGGGACCGAGCCCGGCTGGCGGGTGCCGAGTCGCTGCCGGGAGTGCGGTTCATCGGCATGGACGCCTCCGCGCCCGCGCTGGAGTACGCCCACGCGGCGGGACTGCTCGACGCTGTCGTGCACGCCGACCTCGAGGCCACCGACCCCACCGACGCCCAGCGGGCCGTGCTCGCCGCGGCGGATCTGGTCGTCTCGACCGGTTGTATCGGCTACGTCACCGAGAAGACGATCGTGCGTATCGCCACCGCCCATCCCGAACGGCGTCCCTGGATGGCGCACTTCGTACTGCGCATGTACGGTTTCGGACCCATCGAGGCGGAACTGGCGGCACTGGGGTATCGCACCGAGCGATTACCCGGGGAATTCGCCCAGCGCCGTTTCGCCTCGGCGGCCGAGCGCGCGCAGGTGCTCGGTACGCTGGCCGGTAACGGGATCGATACGACCGGCCTGGAGGACGAGGGCCGACTGTATGCCAATCTCTATGTGTCCCGGCCGCTTTCGTCGACCACATCCACCGAATAGCCCGCCGGGCGCGACCCGACGACCGACGACCGAACCGGAGAACGACTTGACCGAACCCACCTTCGCCGCCGAGGACCAGCTGCCGCGGGTCCCGCTGCCGACCCTCGAGGACAGCTGCGCGCGTTTCGTCCAGTGGTGTACGCCCCTGCTGACCGCCGAGCAGCTGGCCGTCACCGAGGACGCCGTCGCGGATCTGCTGCGTCCCGGCGGTCCGGGCCGCGTCCTGCACGACGCGTTGCGCGAATACGACGAGACCCCGGGCGTGGGCAGCTGGCTCGACCGGTTCTGGCCGTCGCGCTACCTGGGCCGGCGGGACCGGATCGCGCTGAACGCCAACTTCTTCTTCCTGTTCCGCGACGACACCGCATTGGCGAGTTCGACCGCGGCGGACCAGGCCGAGCGGGCCGCCGCCCTGGTCACCGCCGCGGTCGACTACAAACTGGCGCTGGACCAGGAAACGATCCCGCCGGTCACCCAGCGCGGGCAGCGCCTGTCCATGTGGCAGAACAAGTACCTGTTCTCCGAAACCCGGATCCCCGGAACCGAACAGGACACCGTACGGGTGCCCTACAGCGACGCGGAGCCCGGGCCGTCCACGGCCCGCCATATTCTCGTCCTGCACCGCGGGTCGATTTTCCGGCTGGAAGTCGTCGGCCCCGAGGGCGATCCCTATGCTTTCGAGGATGTGACCGCCGGTCTGCGGAGCATCCTGAAATCCGCCACCGAACCGGCCCCGGCGGGTACCTCGGTCGGGCAACTGACCACCGCGGCCCGCGCCGACTGGGCACGCGCCCGCGCCCGGCTGCTGAGCGATCCGCACAACGCCGCGGCACTGGACACCATCGAAACCGCGCTGTTCGCCGTCTGCCTCGAGGATTTCGCCCCGCGCGACGATCTACACGCCGCGGATACGCTGCTGCACGGTGACAGCGCCAACCGGTGGTTCGACAAATCCGTGTCGTTCATCGTCTTCGCCGACGGCCGGGCCGGAATCAATGTCGAACACTGCGGACTGGACGGCACCACCATCCTGTCCTTCGTCGACACCCTGCTGGAGACATCCGTCGCCGACCACGCCCAGCGTTCCGGGGCCCGGGGGCAGGGGCTGCCGCCGTCCGAACAGATCGAGTTCCGGCTCGACGCGCAACAGCAGGCCGAAGTGGTGGCGGCCGGTGCCGCGTTCACGCAGTACGCCGCGGACAACGCCACCACCACCGTATCGTTCGCGGATTTCGGCACCGCGCGCGCCAAACAGCTCGGTATCTCCCCGGATGCCTTCGCTCAGCTGAGCTACCAGCTCGCGCACCGGCGCAGCAAGGGCCGCACCGGCGCCACCTACGAATCCATCGCCACCAGGCAGTACCGCAACGGCCGCACCGAGGCGATGCGCGTGGTGACCCCGGAGATGGTGGCCTTCGCCGACACCCTGCAGGACCCGGCGGCCGATACCGCCGCGAAGGTGGCCGCCGCCCGTGCCGCGGCGACCGCGCACGTGGAACGGGCCAAACAATGCCAATCGGGTGCGGCGCCCGAACAGCACCTGTGGGAACTGGAGTGGATCCAGCGCCGAAGCGGCGCCGAACTCGGGGTCACCGAACCGATCCCGCTGTACAGCAGCCCGGGCTGGACCGTCATGCGCGACGACTATCTCAGCACGAGCTCCGCGCCCTCGGTGAACATCAGCTACTTCGGATTCGGGTCCACCAGCCCGAAGTGCATCGGCATCGCCTATGTACTGCTGCCCGACCGGTGGAACCTCTACCTGGCGACACCGGCGGCCGTCGCCGACGAGATGCACGCCTTCGCCGGACACCTGCGCACCGCCGTCGCCGAACTGGAGACGCTGCTCTCCGAAGCCTGATCCGGTCCCGGCACTCCGCCCGGGTGGACACCACCGTCGTGTCCACCCGGGCGGAGCCGGCCCCCGGCAGATGCGGCCCGCCCCCGATCCGCCCCGCCGACGGCGGGGCAATCAAACCCAGCCGGGGTAACGAGGGCCCCGACCCCCGCGGCGCCGGAGGCGACGCCGAGAACCCAGCCGGAGGCGCCGCCATCGGCACCATCTGAAACAATGGCCTGCCGTGAAGACTTTCGAGACCCTGTTCGCCGAGCTCCAGGATCGCGCAACCACCCGTCCCGCCGGGTCGGGCACTGTCGCCGCGCTGGACGCGGGCGTCCATACCCAGGGCAAGAAGGTGCTGGAGGAGGCCGGTGAGGTGTGGCTGGCCGCCGAACACGAAGGCGACGAGGCGCTCGCCGAGGAGATCTCGCAGCTGCTCTACTGGGTGCAGGTGCTGATGGTGGGCCGTGGGCTGCGGCTGGAGGACGTCTACCGACATCTGTAGACGCCCCGACCATTCCTCCCAGCCGAAAGGACCAGCCATGCTGCGCGTCGCAGTACCCAATAAGGGCGCACTCTCCGAATCCGCGGTCGCCATCCTCACCGAGGCCGGTTACCGCAAACGCACCGACTCCCGCGACCTGACCGTGCTCGACCCGGCCAACCAGGTGGAGTTCTTCTTCCTGCGGCCGAAGGACATCGCCATCTACGTCGGTTCCGGCGAACTCGATCTGGGCATCACCGGCCGGGACCTCTCGCTGGTCTCCGGCGCCCCCGTCGAAGAACGACTCTCGCTCGGATTCGGTGGCTCGACCTTCCGCTACGCCGCCCCGCAGGGCCAGGACTGGAAGGTCGGGGACCTGCAGGACAAACGGATCGCCACCTCCTACCCGAACCTGGTACTGGCCGATCTGTCCCGGCGCGGAATCGAAGCCGAAGTGATCCGCCTCGACGGCGCCGTCGAGATCTCCATCCAGCTCGGCGTGGCCGACGCGATCGCCGACGTGGTCGGCTCCGGCCGGACCCTGCGCCAGCACAACCTGGTCGCTTTCGGGGATTCGCTGTGCGACTCCGAAGCCGTCCTGATCGAACGCGCAGGCTCCGATCAGCGAGACCGGGCCCGTAACCAGCTGATCGCCAGAGTCAAGGGCGTGGTGTTCGCTCAGCAGTACCTGATGCTCGACTACGACTGCCCGAAGACCCTGCTGGAAAAAGCCGCGGAACTGACACCCGGCCTCGAATCGCCCACGGTCGCCCCCCTCGCCGACCCCGGCTGGGTCGCAGTACGCGCACTGGTTCCACGCCGGAAGGGCAACGAACTGATGGACCAGCTGGCCGAACTCGGTGCCCGGGCGATCCTGGCCACCGACATCCGCTCCTGCCGCGCCTTCTGAGCTTATGGCCCCGCCTTCGGCGGGGCGGGCGGGGCCCTATTAACCCCGGTTGCCGGCCGTCCGGGAGTAGGTACATGGTGT
>JABFXT010000892.1 GCA_013361595.1 Nocardia sp.
CGACGGCCTCCATCACGAAGAACACGCAGCCCAGGACGTCCAGGTCGTCGCAGGCGGCGACGAGGCGTGGATGCGGTACCGGGCTGCCGGCGAGTGCGGCGAGTAGCCGCGCTTCCCGGCGCATCGTCTCGTCACTGTTACCGCGTTTGTGCAGCGGCGGGCGGCGGAACACGTAGTCGGTGCCGCCGCGGGTGAATCTGGCCAGGATGTTCTGGGTGCCCCCGGTCAGCGGGACGACATCGGTGACGGGCCCGGCGCCGACCTCGTTGCGGTCGAGCCACGACGTCAGTACGGCGACGTCCACCGGGTCCTGATCCCTCATCGATCCACCTCGTGTCTTCCCTCTATCTCATGTGACGGCGGGGCCGGCGCGCGAGGCGACCGGGGGCTCCCGATCACGGAGCTTACACATTTCCTACGAACCATAATCATAGTTTCTTCATATTCCGGCGCATAGTTGTTATCGTTAGCCGCAGACGGGCTCCGCGTGCTTCCTGCCGCGAGCGGTTCGGCACCTCGGGTGCACATCAACAATTCACGCGTTCTCACCAGGTGGTGCAATGGGTATCGAAATGGTTCTGGACATGGCCGCATCGGTCCATCCGGACAGGCTCGCCATGGGGCGTCGCGAGTCGGGTACGACGTATCAGCAGCTCAGCGACCTGGCCTCCGGCGGGGCCACTGTTCTGGCCGAACACGATGCCGCGCATCTGGTGTTCGTCGGTGTCAACGGTCCGGTGCTTCCGGTACTGACCTTCGCCTCGGCCCGGGCCGGGATACCGCTGGTCCCGCTGAACTATCGGCTGGCGACCGACCAACTCCGCGATCTCGTCGGGCAGCTGGAACGGCCACTGATCGTTGCGGATCCGGCATATCGCGACAAACTGGCAGGTGCCGCCCCGGTCGTGTCGACCAGCGACGAGTTCCTCGAGCTGGCACGATCGGCCGAACCCGCGCCGGCCGCGGTCGCACCCGACGATGCCACCGCCATCGTGTTGTTCACCAGCGGTACCACTTCGGCGCCCAAAGGGGTGTTGCTGCGGCATCAGCATCTGCTGTCCTACCTGCTCAACACCGTCGAATTCGGCTCCGCCGCGGCGGACGACGCGACCCTGGTCAGTACTCCGCCCTATCACGTGGCCGGAATGGGCGCCGTACTCAGCAATGTGTACGCCGGGCGCCGGATGGTGCACCTACCGGATTTCACTCCACAGGCGTGGCTCGAGGTCGTCCGGGGCGAGGGGATCACCAGCGCGATGGTGGTGCCGACCATGCTCGCGCGGGTGGTGGAACATCTGGACGGCGCACCCGGGAACACACCTCACCTGCGATCGCTCGCCTACGGCGGGGCGCGAATGCCGCAACCGGTACTCGAGCGCGCTCTCGCGGCCTTCCCCGAGACCGGGTTCGTCAACGCCTACGGTCTCACCGAGACCAGTTCGACCATCGCGGTACTGGGTCCCGAGGATCACCGCGCGGCCCTGGCGGATCCTCGGCTGCGCGGTCGGCTGTCCTCGGTCGGGCGGGTCGTACCGGGGATGGAGGCCCAGATCCGCGCCGAGGACGGCGCCCCGCTGGCCGACGGAGAGATCGGGTTGCTCTGGGTGCGCGGTGCCCAGGTCAGCGGCGAATACATGGGGAAGGGTTCCGCGCTCGATGCCGACGGCTGGTTCCCCACCCGCGACCGTGCCCGTATCGACGACGGCTACCTCTATATCGGCGGACGCGCCGACGACACGATCATCCGCGGTGGGGAGAACATCGCCCCGGCCGAGATCGAAGACGTCCTGGTCCACCACGCCGATGTGCGTGAAGTGGCCGTCATCGGCATTCCGGACGACGAATGGGGCGAACGGATCTGCGCGGTGATCGTGGCGGCGGGCGGCGAACACGCCGACCCGTCGACGATCCGCGCCTGGTGCCGGGAGCGCCTGCGCGGTTCGCGGACGCCCGACGAGGTCGTATTCGTGGACGAACTGCCCCGGACCGCCACCGGGAAACTGGTCCGCCGCGATCTCGTCGCCCGGGTCACCGCGCCCACCGCCGGCTGACCAGTTCTGCTCATCATCAGGTCCGCGTTCTCTGGAGGAAAACCATGCGTAGTGCCGTGCTCGTCGATGTCGTCCGTTCGGCCTCCGGCCGGGGCAAGCCCGGTGGCGCCCTGTCCGCCGTCCACCCCGTCGACCTGCTCGCCGAGGCGCTGAGTGCGCTGATCGCCCGCAGCGGGATCGATCCCGTCCTGGTCGACGATGTCATCGGCGGTTGTGTGAGCCAGGCCTCCGAGCAGGCCGGGAACATCACCCGGTCGGCCGCCCTGGCCGCGGGTCTGCCCGAATCCGTTCCGGCCACCACCGTGACCCGGGCCTGCGGTTCCAGCCAGCAGGCGGTTCATTTCGCGGCCCAGGGCGTGCTGGCCGGCGCCTACGACGTGGTGATCGCGTGCGGTGTCGAATCCATGAGCCGGGTGCCGATGGGTACCGCGCCGATGGGTGCCGACCTGGTCGGTGCGCGGCTCGGCCAACGCTATCCAGAGGGTTGGATCGGTCAGGGCGTCGCCGCCGAACTGGTGGCCCGGCGCTACGAGCTGACCCGCGACGATGTCGACCGATACGCGTTCGAATCGCATCGGCGGGCCGCCGCCGCGGCCGCGGCCGGGCATTTCGATCGCGAGATCGTGCCGGTGCCGGTGCCGGGCGGGGTACACGAGACCGACGAGACGATCCGGGCCACCACGACACTGGAGAGTCTGGGCGGGCTGCGCGCTTCCTTCCGTTCCGAGGAGTCGCAGCGGCGTTTCCCGGACCTCGGCTGGATGATCACCCCCGGCAACTCCTCGCCGCTCACCGATGCCGCCGCCGCGACCCTGATCATGTCGGAGGAGGAGGCCGCGCGGCTCGGGTTGACGCCGCGGGCCCGCTTCGTGGACTTCGCGGTCGCCGGTGACGACCCGCTGTACATGCTGACCGCGCCGATTCCCGCGACCCGGCAGGTCCTGGACCGGACCGGCCTGAAACTCGACGAGATCGACGTGTACGAGGTCAACGAGGCGTTCGCGTCGGTCCCGCTGGCGTGGGCGCGGGAATTCGAGGCCGATCCGGCGCGGCTCAAACACGCGGGTGGCGCGATTTCTCTCGGCCATGCGATCGGCGCGTCCGGGGTGCGGCTGCTGGCCACGATGGTAGGCGAGCTCGAACGGACCGGCGGACGTTACGGGTTGCAGACCATGTGCGAGCACGGCGGTATGGCGAACGCCCTGATCGTCGAACGGATCTGAACCAGCCGGCCGGGAATCCGGCCGGGCACGAGAAAGGCAACAGTGTGAACATCAACGGCAAGGTCACCCTCGTCACCGGGGGTGCGTCCGGGCTGGGGCTCGCCACCGCGCGCAGGCTCCTCGACGAGGGCGCCAAAGTGGTACTGCTCGATCTGCCGTCCTCCGCCGGCGCGGCCGTGGCCGCCGAACTCGGCGAGAACGCGCTGTTCACTCCGGCGGATATCACCGACGAGTCCGCGGTGGCGGCGGCCCTCGACGCGGCCGCGGAGTTCGGCGAACTGCGCGCGGTCGTCAGTTGTGCGGGTACGGGCCGCTCGTTGCGGGTGGTCGGGCGGCAGGGTGTTTTCCCGCTCGAGGTGTTCACCCGGGTCGTGACGATCAACCTGATCGGTACCTTCAATATCGTGCGCTTGGCCGCCGAGCGGATGTCGCGGCTCGAACTCGACGGTGAGGAACGCGGTGTCATCGTGACGACCGCGTCGGTCGCCGCTTTCGAAGGACAGATC
Organism: Nocardia sp.; assembly: GCA_013361595.1. Lineage (GTDB taxonomy): Bacteria > Actinomycetota > Actinomycetes > Mycobacteriales > Mycobacteriaceae > Nocardia. The sequence goes on from JABFXT010000892.1 coordinate 3,781, forward strand.
GGGCAGGCCGCCTATGCCGCGTCGAAAGCGGGTGTGGCCGGAATGACCCTGCCGCTGGCCCGGGATCTGGCCTCGCTGGCCATCCGGGTCGTCTCCATCGCCCCCGGCCTGTTCGACACCCCGCTGCTCGCCGGTTTGAACGACGAGGCCAAGGCGTCGCTCGGTGCGCAGACACCGCATCCGAGCCGGCTGGGCGATCCCGCGGAATTCGGTTCGCTGGCGGCGCACATCCTGTCCAATTCGATGATCAACGGTGAGGTCGTCCGGCTCGACGGTGCCATCCGGATGGCACCGCGCTGATGACCCGGCAAGGAGGCAATGCGATGACCGATACGGCACTTCCCCTGGCGGGCAAGGTCGCCCTCGTCACCGGCGGGAGCCGCGGTCTCGGCCGCGAAATGGTGCTCGCGTTCGCGGCGGCGGGTGCCGATACCGTCGTCGTCAGCCGCAAGATCGACAGCTGCGCGCAACTGGCCGCCGAGGTCACCGCGGCCACCGGACGGCGGTCGCTGCCGGTCGCCTGCCACGTCGGGGACTGGGATGCCCAGCAGCGGCTGGTCGATCGTGTATACGAGGAATTCGGCCGGGTCGATGTCCTGGTCAACAACGCCGGGATGTCACCGTTGTACGCGAGCCTCGAGGAGATCTCCGAGGCGTTGTTCGACAAGGTCTTCGACGTCAATCTCAAGGGCGCCTTCCGGCTCACCACTCTCATCGCACCGCGGATGGCCGCGGGGGCGGGCGGATCGATCATCAATATCAGTTCGATCGCCGCCGAGCGGCCGACCCCGGGCGATCTGCCGTACGCCGCGGCCAAGGCCGGGCTCAATATCCTGACCAAGGGATTCGCCCAGGCCTACGGCCCGAAGGTACGCGTGAACGCCATCATGGCCGGTCCGTTCCTCACCGATATCAGCAAGGCATGGGATATGGACGTGGTCGGCGAGAAGCTGAAGGAACTGCCGCTGGGCCGGGCCGGTGAGCCCGCGGAGATCGTCGGCGCCGCACTGTATCTCGCGGGTTCGGGCGCGGCCTATACGTCCGGCGCGATCATCCCGGTCGACGGCGGCCGCACGGCGATGCGCTGAACCCCGCGACCCGGGACCTTTCAGAAAGGAAGTTGGATATGAGCTGGGGATTCGAGACCGACCCCGAGTATCAGGAGGTGCTCGACTGGGCCGACGAATTCGTCACCCGGGAGGTCGAGCCGATCGACCAGGTCATCACACACGCCTGGGATCTGCGGGATCCGCTGCGACAGAAACTGATCCCGCCGCTGCAGGATCAGGTCCGGGCGAAGGGGTTGTGGGCGACCCATCTCGGACCCGAACTCGGCGGCCAGGGCTACGGTCAGCTGAAGCTGGCGCTGCTCAACGAGATCGTCGGCCGCACCCATTCGGGTCCGATCGTCTTCGGGTGCCAGGCGCCCGATTCCGGGAACACCGAGATCCTCGCGCACTACGGCACGCCGGAACTCAAGGAGCGGTACCTGCGGCCGCTGATCGAGAACGAGATCGTGTCCTGCTATGCGATGACCGAACCGCAGGGCGGCTCGAATCCGGTCGAGTTCGAGACGACCGCCGTTCTCGACGGCGACGAATGGGTGATCAACGGCGAGAAGTGGTTCGGTTCGAACGCGCGTTTCGCCTCGTTCTACATCATCATGGCCGTAACGGATCCGGACGCGGAACCGCATCGCCGGCTCTCGCAGTTCATCGTCCCGGCCGAGACACCGGGGGTGGAGATCGTCCGCAACACCGGTGTCTGGGGACACGACTACGAGGTCGGTACCCACGCCTACACCCGGTGGACCGATGTCCGTATTCCCCGGGATCACATCCTCGGCGGGGTCGGGCAGGGCTTCGAGGTCGCACAGACCCGGCTGGGCGGCGGCCGGATCCACCACGCCATGCGCACCGTCGGCTTGGTGCGGCGCTCGCTGGACATGATGCTCGAACGTGCGGTCTCGCGGACCACCCGCGGCAGCCGGCTCGGCGATAAACAGCTGGTGCAGGAGATGATCGCCGATTCGTGGTTGCAGGTGGAGCAGTTCCGGTTGCTGGTGCTGCGCACCGCGTGGCGGATCGACCGGGAGAACGACTATCGCAAGGTCATCAAGGATATCGCGGCGGTGAAGGCCGCGATGCCCAAGGTGCTGCTCGACGTGACCTCGCGTGCCGTCCAGTTGCACGGTTCACTGGGCGTATCCAAGGAACTCCCACTGGGCAAATGGCTTTTCGAGGCCTACCACATGGGCCTCGCCGACGGTGCGACCGAGGTCCACAAGATCGGTTTGGCGCGGCAGCTGCTCCGGGACGCCGCGCCGCACGAGGGTCTGTTCCCCAGCTACCACCTACCCGCCCTGCACGAGCAGGCGCGGGCGAAGTTCGCGGCCGAGCTGAGCGAAGTACAGCCCGGCCGCGACTGAATCAGCCGTCCCGGCTGATGACGAACGCCACGGATCCGGCCAGCCCGTTCGATACGGTGACGATCGAGCGGGCCGCGCCGGGCACCTGGCGTTCGCCCGCTCGATCGGTGACCTGATACGCGGCTTCGGTCAGCTGGGTCATTCCGTGCAACCGGCCCTCCGCCAGGCAGCCGCCACCGGTGTTCAGCGGGAGCGATCCGGTGAGCCGGGCCCGGCCGGAATCGATGAAATCCGGTGCCTCGCCGCGCCCCACGAAGCCCAGGCCTTCCAGCCAGGTGTAGGCGAAGATCGAGAACCCGTCGTAGAGCTGTGCGTTGTCGATCTCGGCGCGACCGATTCCGGCGGCTTCCCACAGCCGCGCACCGGTGCGCGCGGCTCCGTCGTGTTTGTCCTCGAGCGTCATGTGCGCTGGTGTGGGGCCGATTT
>JABFXT010000223.1 GCA_013361595.1 Nocardia sp.
GGCGGTGCGGGCGACCCCGTGGGGGTCACCGCACCGCCGCGGCCGTCAGCGGCCCGCAGTACGCGGGTCAGTAATTACGCAGGTCAGTAATAGTGACGCCGACCGGCGACGGGACGGCCCACCGAACCGGCGATGGCCAGAACCGCACCGACGACGAGCAGTACGAGACCGATGGTGGTGAGCACGCCGATACCGAGCAGGTAACCGGCGATGAGCAGAACGAGTCCGAGAACGATCATGACACTTACTTTCTGATTCGAGATTCCGACATCCGGGCGGTTGCCCGCTGTTGTTCGGCCGCCTCTATTCGGCCGCCGCCGCGCCCTTGCCCGGTTTGCGCAACAATTTGCTCATCGACCAGGCCGGAGCACCGGCCGCGGCGGGCGCGGGCTTCTTCGTGGGTTCCTTGGTCTTGGCGAGATCCCGCTGGGCCGCGGCGATCTCCTTACGCGACTGCCGGAGTTCCCGGCGCGTCGCCGCGCCCCGGCGAGTGGACCGCCATGCTCCGGCGGAGACGAGACCGACTCCCAGCCCACCGACGACACCGACGATGATGCCGATGAGGAACAGTTCACCGGTGGTTCCGGCGAAGTGGTAGTCGAAGACCGAGAAGTCACTGGTCAGACGATTGACATCACTGGTATTGGCCGCGACACCGGCAACGCCGGCGGCAACCGCCGCGACGGCGATCACGAGCCCGAGAACAACGATCATGGCAATTCCCGTGGGTTGAGGGACACTATGCTCCCGCTATTCCCGGCCCTTGCGATGTCAAACCCGGCGAAGCCCATGTCCGCCAGCCGGATTCACCGGAGGGTCGGCGCCGGCGTCCGCCGAGCCGAGCTCAGGCGAACAGATCGCGCACGAACGGCACCGAATCGGGGAGCGAATCGTTGACCGTCCCGTCGTGGTCGGCCGGGTACACCTTCAGCGTCACCGGCTGGCGGTTCGCGGCGAGCACCCCGGCGAAACGCAATGTCTCCGGAGTGATCACATCGGTGTCGCGCAACCCCTGCCCGAGGAACAGCGGCCGGTCGTAGCCGGACTCGGGGAGCCCGAGATAACGGGTGAGCAATCCGTTCAGGTCCGGGATATCCGACAGCGGACGAGTGAAGAGATCACCGATCACCACACCGTCGGCGACCAGCGCGTCACCCAGCGGGGACAGGCATTCGGTGCGTGCGCGTTCCAGCCAGTACCGGCCCGAGTCGGACAGCAGGGATTCGACATCGAGTTCGGGATAGGTGGTGCGCAGACCGTTGAGCAGGTACAGCGCGTATCCGGTGGTGTGCGCGCCCAGTTTCACCGGTGGCATACCCGGCCCCATCAGCGCGAGGATGTTCTCGATATAGGCGGGGACACCTGTGGCGACGGCACCCCGGTAGTCGAGTCCGGGCCCGCCGAATTCGGTGGCGTGGCGGGCCGTGGTGACCGCCGCTCCCCCACCCTGGGACTGCCCGACCACGACCCATTTGTTCGACAGCGCCGGGTAGTGCCCGGATGCGGCGCGTACCGCGTCGACGACATTGTGTGCCTCCACCACCCCGTTGAGGTAGGGGTGTTCACCGGGTGTACCCAGCCCGGCGTAGTCGGCGGCGACGATCGCGTAGCCCTGCTCCAGCCATTTTCCCAGGTACGCCCAGTCCCGCTCGACGGCGCCCGGACCGGCCACACTGTAAGCGCAGGAATCGCCCAGTCCGACGGTGCCGTGCGCCCAGGCGATGATCGGCCAGCCGCCGGCCGGGGGCGCCCCGGGCGGGAAATAGACCGCGGCACTGGCGACGGTGGACTGCGCGCCCACCGTGGTGCTCGTATAGAGAATCCGCTCGGCAGTGGCCGAGCCGGGCAGCACGGCCGGGGCGGCCACCGCTTCCACGGATTCGACGACGCCGGTCCCCGGTGCTGCCGTCGCGTTCCCGCCGGGCAGACCGGAGATCGCCGCGGCCGCGAACAACGTGGTGACCGCGGCGGTTCGTAGTTTCCGCATGGTGTTCCTCTCGCCGTGCCGGGCACCGGTCCGACCCCGGCGGTGCGCAGACAGTCTTACATCTGGACAGGCGACCAGCCACCTCGGCATGCCGCGGGGACCACCGAAAACGCGCAGACCGGGCCCCGGATCCGGGCCGCGGGCGCGTCCGGCGCCGACCGGCTGGCCGGCGTCGACAACCGTTTCGTCACCGGTCAGATCATCTTCGCCGACGGGGGCACGGACGCCGCGGCCGTCGGCGATCGGCACTGGCAGTGACCCCGGCGGACGGCACGCAGGATCAGCGCGGGCCGGAACGGCCCCGGAAAGTTGTTTCCAGCTCCGCGAGAGTGGCCCGCAGTTCCGCTGGATCGTTGTTCTTGAAGATCCCGTCGTAGCCGGATTCGGCCCGGACGGCGGCTTCCACGTCGGGATCGTGATACAGATCGGCCAGCGCGAGCAGGGTCGGGTCGTCCTTGTCCGCTGCCCGGGCGGCGAAGACATTGATGTACTGGGTCAGTTCCGGTCGCTCGGGATCATCGGTGTAGATGACATCGGCGGCGGTGAGACCGGCCGGCACAGCGAATGTATCGTCCACGAACGCGGCGGCCACACTGTCGAGAGATTGCGCGGTGAGCGTGGGGTCGATGGTGGTGAGCCGCACCCGCGACGCGGCGGTATCCACATCCTCGATTCGCGAATCCCAGCTCGGGCCCCCTTTCAGAACGATCAGGCCCGCGGCCGCCAGACCCAGCAGCGGACGGACGTGATTGGCCGGATTGTTGCTCAGGGTGATCTCACCCCCGGGCGGGATATCGGCCACCGAATCGAATTTCTTCGAGTAGAGCGTCAGCGGGAAGATCTCGGTGGCGCCGATCGGGGTCAGATCGTCGTTGTCGGCCACGTTGTAATTCGCGAGATAACGCAGGTGCTGGAACTTGTTGAGGTCTATCCGGCCCTGCGACAGAGCCGGGTTCGGCTGGTTGTAGTCGGAGAAGTTGACGAATTCCACGGTGATTCCGCGTTCGGCCGCCTTCTGCCGATAGACCTCCCAGTGCGGCAGTGCCAGATCGTTCACCCCGATACGCACCACATCCGGGTCGCGATCCACGCCACAGGCAGGTAACAGGGCGGCCAGCGCGAGCAGGACCGGGACAACGGCGAAACGACGCAGACCTCGCATTGTGCGCAAATTAGGCGGTCCAGTGCCGCGCGGGCCAGAATTTCGTTCAGCGCAATCGCAACCGTTGTCACCCCGGTACCGGCGCCGCTTGGATGGTCGAGTCCACACGACCACGATCATTCGGGAGCAGGCGTTGAAATTCCCTCGGGTACTGGCGATACCGGCGTTGATCATCGCCGCGGCACTCGCCCTCACCGGCTGCGGTGGCGGTGACGCCGGATCCGGTGAGGTGGTGCGCATCGGCACCACCGAGAGCGATCGGGCGTGGGACGTGTTCGAACAGAAGGCCCAGGACGCGGGTATCACACTGCAGATCACGAACTACTCCGATTATTCGCAGCCCAATATCGCACTCACGCAGGGGCAGATCGATATCAATCTGTTCCAGCATCTGCAGTTCCTCGGTGAATACAATGTCGCCAACAATGCCGATCTCACGCCCATCGGTGCGACTCAGATCGTCCCGCTCGGCCTGTATTCGAAGAAACACAAATCGGTGGCCGATATCCCGGCCGGCGGTGAGATCGCGATTCCCAACGACCCCTCCAACCAGGCCCGGGCACTGTTCGTCCTGAAGGCCGCGGGACTGGTGGAACTCACCTCCGACACCCTCGCGCCTTCGCCCGCCGATATCGATCGGGCCGGATCCAAAGTGAAGGTCACACCCGTCGACGCGGCGCAGACCGCGCTGTCCCTGGCATCGGTGGACGGATCCGTCATCAACAACACCTACCTGGAGCGGTCCGGTGTGGACCCGCTGTCCGCGCTGTTCAAGGATGATCCGTCCAGCCCGGGGGCCGCACCGTACATCAACGCTTTCGTCACCCGCGCCGAAGACAAGACAAACCCGACCTACCAGCGCCTGGTGGAGATCTGGCACGATCCCGAAGTCCAGCAGGCGGTCGCCGAATCGTCGAAGGGCACCTCGGTGGAGGTCCGGCGGACCGGGTCCGATCTCGAAACCGTTCTGCAGCGGGTGCAGCAGACGATCCGCGACGGGCAGTGACCGCAACCCCCACCGGGCCGGCGGCCGCTGTTCCCGCGGTCGAGTTCCGTGCGGTGACCAAGGTGTTCGGAACGGGCAAGAGCGAAGAGAAAGCGCTGTCCGATATCGATCTGCGGATCGCGAAGGGCGAGATCTTCGGTGTGATCGGCTACTCGGGTGCGGGGAAGAGCACTCTGGTCCGGCTCATCAACGCGCTGGAGCGACCTACCAGCGGCAGCATCGAGATCTCGGGTACCCCGATCACCGGTGTCTCCGAGGCCCGGGTACGACGGATACGCCGCGATATCGGCATGGTCTTCCAGCAGTTCAATCTCTTCCGCTCCCGAACCGCGGCCGGGAACATCGAGTATCCGCTGAAGGTGGCGGGCTGGCCGCGCGCGAAACGCAAGGAGCGGCTCGCCGAACTCCTGGAGTTCGTCGGGCTGTCCGATAAGGCCCGCAGCTATCCGGACCAGCTGTCCGGCGGACAGAAACAGCGAGTGGGGATCGCACGGGCACTGGCCACCTCGCCGTCGCTGTTGCTGGCGGACGAGGCCACCTCGGCGCTGGACCCGGAGACCACCGGTGAGGTGCTGCGGCTGCTCCGCAAGATCAATACCGAATTGGGCGTGACCATTGTGGTGATCACCCATGAGATGGACGTCATCCGGGCGGTCGCGGACCGGGTCGCGGTGCTCGCCGAAGGCCGCATCGTCGAGTTGGCGAACACCTTCGACGTATTCGCGGCACCGCATGCCGCACCGACCCGGTCGTTCGTCGACACCGTGCTGCACAATCGCCCCGCGCCCGCGGAACTGCGCCGCCTGGACGAACTGCATCACGGGAGGCTGGTGACCGTCGATATCGACGATACCCGCGGGATCGGCCCCGCACTCGCCACCGCCGCGCACGCCGGGGTCGGTTTCGAGGTGGTGTACGGCGGCGTGAGCACTCTGCAGGACAAGACCTTCGGCAGTATCACCCTCGCACTGGACGGCCCGGACGAGGCCGTCGACAAGGTGATCGCACAACTCGACCAGCGGTAGCGAGGACCGGATGCACACCGATTGGGACAAATTACGGCCGATCCTCACCGAGGCCGTCGGCACCACCATCTATCTCGTGCTGCTCACCTTCGTGGTGGGCGGCATCATCGGGCTGGTACTGGGCACCGCGCTCTACACCACCCGCAAAGGCGGGCTGCTGGCCAACGGCCCGCTCAACTGGGTGCTCAATGTACTGGTGAACGTCGTGCGCCCGATCCCGTTCATCATCCTGCTGGCGGCATTGGGACCGATCACCCTCGAAGTGGTGGGTACCACCATCGGTACCGACGCGGCCGCGTTCGTGATGATCGTGGCCGCCTCGTTCGGCATCGCCCGGATCGTCGAACAAAACCTGGTGACCGTGGACCCCGGCGTGATCGAGGCGGCGCGGGCGATGGGTGCGGGACCGCTGCGGATCATCCTGACCCTGCTCGTCCCGGAGGCTCTGGGCCCGCTCATCCTGGGATACACCTTCGTCATCATCGCCATCGTGGACATGTCCGCCATGGCGGGCACGGTCGGCGGTGGCGGGCTCGGCGATTTCGCGCTGGTCTACGGGTATCAGCGATTCGACTGGGAGGTCACGCTGGTGGCCACCCTGCTCATCATCGCCGGTGTGCAGGCCATCCAGTTCCTCGGCAACTGGACCGCGCGCAAGGTGCTGCGCCGCTGACGTCGTTTCCGTACGCGGCGGCATCGGGCCCGGGGTTCCGCGGGACGGTTCGGTCGGCTACGGCCGGATCGGGCGCGCGTCGGCCAGGATCGCCGCGACGGTCTCCTCGACGGTGAGATCCGAGGTGTCGAACCAATTCCCGAGTCGCGGGGTGCTCTCCCGCAGGACGGCGTCGAGGGCGGATACGGTGAACGTCCCGTAGGCGTTCTTGTCCCGGCCCGCCTCACGCGCGGCCACTGCCTCGGGTCGCGGCGCCAGGACGACGACGTACAGCGGATCGGTCCGGATCCGGTCGACGATCCACGGAAGATGTTCCCCGAGCACCACATCCTGCAGGACGGCTGCGAAACCGGCAGCTGCGTATTCGTCGGCGGCGGCCGCGGCGAGCCGGTGGCGCAATTGCAACTGCGCGACGGCGGCCGGGCTGGGCTCGGCGCTCATCTCGGCTCGTCCGTTGACCACGAATCTGCGGAACACGTCACCGCGAATATGCGCCGAACACGGCAGGCGCTCGGCCAGCGCCTGGGCCACCGTCGACTTGCCCGCGGCCTGGATACCGGTGATCAGATAGACGGAGCCCGACATACCGACATGATGGCAGAGGCAGCCGAGACGGTCGGCATCGACAACCTCGGTTGTCGTTCGATCGATGGCTACCGATTCGGATATCGGACGATACGACAATTTTGGTTGTCACTCTTCGGTGGCCGGGACGCGCGTATCCGGCCAGCGTTTACGTGCGGCCTGCCGGCT
>JABFXT010000664.1 GCA_013361595.1 Nocardia sp.
AGCCGCAGGACGCCTCTGCAATCCGGTGGTCTGCCGCACCAGTCGCGCGCGGCCGGCCTCGCGTTGTCTTCCCTTGCGCTCCATTCCGCCGGCAACGAGGTGCGGCTTCTCGACACCATGGCATAGAGCGCACACCGTGCTCGCGCAACAGATAGTCCAAGTGACTGCCGGACTCATCACTCCCAGTGCCATTCGCCGACACCGCCGCGGACCGGTTCCGCGACGCGACTCACCCCGAAGATCGCAGGGCCGTGCCAGGGCCCGAGGTGGGCGCCCCTGAGCCTCTGGGATACCGGGGCAGACCGAGTTCACCGGCCACATCCGGCACCTGCCGATCTCGGACACCCTGTCCGACCTGCGGCGCAGTAGTGCCCCCAGTGGGACTCGAACCCACACTTGGCGGATTTTAAGTCCGCTGCCTCTGCCAATTGGGCTATGGGGGCGTGCGGACCACACACTACCGACTCGTACACCCGTACCGGAATACCCGTGAGTGGGAGTCACACTGTGGGATCTGTCTGAATCGCCTGACATGCCTCCACCAGCACGTCCGCCGCCAGCAAACCGGACTCCTCCGCCGCCTCCCGCACCTCGTCGGACAGGTCGTAGTCCGTGGTCACCGCCAGCAATGCCAGTTGCAGGGCCTCACCGAGCTGTCCGAGCCGGCTGGCGATCACCATCTCGTCCATCTCGGTGCCCATGTTCTCCCACCCCACCGGCTGCACGCCGTCGATACGGTAGCGGCGCAGCGTGTCCTCCCCGAGGACTTTCATGAAATCGACCGCCGAGGCCATACACCGGTTGTTGGCGACCCGGTACTCGGTCCGGTCGGCGATCTTCTCGATCAGCACCGCGACGATGGTCGCCGCGGTGAACATACCGTCGCAGACCCGGGCGGGAGCGGCTTCGGGCGGTCCGGGTGGCGCGGTGGCCAGGCCGGTGGTCACCGCGTCGATCCACTCCACCACCAGTTCCGTGCCCGAAGCGTCCCGCGGCACCAGTTGCTGTGCGGGCTGTATCTCCCGGCGCCGGAACCACCGCCACGACGGACCCATCGCGATCACCCCTGTTCGGAAGCGGACCTACCGACCAGCGCATGCCGTCGGCCGTATGCGAAGTACATCACCAAACCGAGCAGCATCCAGACTACGAAACGCAGCCAGGTTTCGACCGAAAGATTCACCATCAGCCACAGGCAGGACAGCACCGCCAGGATCGGCACGAGCGGGACCAGCGGCACCCGGAATCCGCGCGGCAGGTCGGGACGGGTGCGGCGCAGGATCACGACCCCGATGGAGACCAGCAGGAAGGCGAACAGGGTGCCGATATTGACCATTTCCTCGAGCGTCCCGAACTCCACGAAACCGGCCAGGATCGCGCAGACGATGCCCACGATGACGGTGATCCGCACCGGGGTCCCCCGCTTACCGGTCTGCGCGAGCCGTCGCGGCACGAGACCGTCGCGCGACATCGCGAACAGCACCCGGGTCTGGCCGAGCAGCATCACCATCACGACGGTCGTCAGACCGGCCAGCGCGCCGATGGAGATGATGTTCTTGGCCCAGGTGGCGCCGTTCAACGCGAACGCGGTCGCCAGCGTCGCGTCGTTTCCCGCCAGATCGGTGTAGGGGACCATGCCGGTGAGCACGATGGACACCGCGACATAGAGGATGGTGACCACGATCAGCGAGCCCAGAATGCCGCGTGGGAGATCGCGCTGCGGGTTCTTGGTCTCTTCGGCGGCGGTGGCGACCACGTCGAAACCGATGAACGCGAAGAACACCAGGCTGGCCGCGGCCAGCAGGCCGTACCAGCCGAAGGTGCTGTTACCGGCCCCGGTCACCCAGGAGAACAGCGATTGGGTCAGGCCCTGGCCGCTGTCACCCGGCTCCGATTCCGGGATGAACGGGGTCAGATTGTCGGAATCGAAGAAGGTCAGGCCGACCACGATCACCAGCAGGATCACCCCGACCTTGATGGCCACCGCGATCATCGAGACACGGGAGGAGAGCTTGGTCCCCAGTGCGAGCAGGGTGGTGAGCACCGCGATCAGCAGCACCGCGCCCCAGTCGAAGCTGACACCACCTATCTCCACCACGGCGGCCCCGCGGTCGAACACCTGGCCGAGATACTGTGACCAGCCCTTGGACACCACGGCCGCGGCGAGCGCGAACTCCAGCAGCAGGTCCCACCCGATGATCCAGGCGGTGAGCTCACCGAAGGTCGCGTAGGAGAAGGTGTAGGCGCTACCGGCCACCGGAACGGTGGAGGCGAACTCCGCGTAGCACAGCGCCGTGAGACCGCAGGCGACGGCGGCGAAGACGAAGGCCAGTGATACCGCGGGCCCGGCGACATTACCGGCGGTCCGGGCGGTGAGGGTGAAGATACCGGCGCCGATGACGACGGCCACGCCGAAGATCGCCAGATCCCATGAGGTCAGGTCTTTGCGCAGTTTGGTTCCGGGCTCGTCGGTGTCGCGGATCGATTGCTCCACGGACTTGGTGCGGAACAGTGAACTGCGGCTGGTAGGCGTCGACACTGCGGCCTCCTCGTGATTCCGGCGCGAGTACCGGGAACGCTAGTGCACTCCCGACATATATCGGGTTATCCACGACGACAGGGCGGCAATCACCGCGCCCGCCGCGACCGCCACCAGACCGGTGATCCCGAAATAGGCGAACTCGTCCTCGGGCGAATAGAAACGCGCCAGCACACCCGACAACGTGGTGCCCAGCGCGACGGACAGGAAATAGAGCGCCATCATCTGCGCGCGGAAGTGCTCGGGGGCGAGCTGAGTGCTCACCGCGAGCCCGATCGGGGAGATCAGCAGTTCCGAGACGGCGAACACCGCCATGATGAACAGCACCACCAGTGCGGGCACCGAACGCCCCGTGGTGCCGGCCAGCGGCACGAACAGCAGGAACGCCGCGCCCATCCCGGCCACACCGAGCGCGAACTTGCGCGGTGTACTCGGCGCCCGATCGCCCAGCCTGGTCCACAGGAGCGCGAACAGTGGCGACAGCGTGATGATCCAGACCGGCTCCACCGAACCGATCCAGTTCGACGGTGCGGTCCAGCCGAAGATATTCCATTCCATCCGCTCGTCGGAGTAGACCGCGAGCACGGTGAAGATCTGCTGGAACAGGGCCCAGAACACCACATTGGCCAGGAAGAGCGGGACGAACGCCCGCACCCGGCTGCGTTCGACCGGAGTCACCCGGCGATGGGTGAGCAGCACCGCGAAGTACGCCGCCGCGGCGAGGACGATCAGCGCGGTGGTCACATCGGGCAGATTGTCGACGGTCACCAGACCGGTCACCAGGACCAGGGCTATCAGCAGGACCGCCGCGGCCACCACCCCGGCGACCCGGCCGTAAGCGCCGCGCGGCAGCGGATCGGTGGGCTCGCGGCCGGCCGTGCCGAGGTTGCGGCGGAACACCACGTACTGGATCAATCCGAGCGCCATCCCGATCGCCGCCGCCCCGAAGCCCGCGTGGAAACCCCACTCCTCCTGGAGCAGCCCGGTGATCAGCGGCCCGACGAAGGAACCGAGGTTGATACCGAGATAGAACAGGGTGAAACCGCCGTCGACCCGCGGATCGCCCTTCGGGTAGAGCGTGCCCAGCAGGGCGGACGCATTCGATTTCAAGGCACCGCTGCCCAGCGCGACCAGCACCAGCCCCACCCCGACCCCGGTCAGGCCCGGGATCAATGCGAGCGCGATATGCCCGGCCATCACCACGACACCGCCGTAGAAGACGGTCCGCTCCATCCCGATCAACCGGTCGGAGATCCAGCCGCCGATGATCGTGGAGAGGTAGACCAGACCGCCGTAGGCACCGACCAGGCCGATCGCGACATCCTGATCCATACCGAGACCACCGTCGGTGGTCGAGTAGTACAGGTAGTAGCCCAGGATGGTGAGCATCCCGTAGAAGGAGAAACGCTCCCACAGTTCGACACCGAACAGGTTGACGAGACCGATCGGATGACCGAAGACGGTCCGGCCGGCGACCTCTGGCGCTGCGGACATGCTCAGACTTTCCCACGGTCCCGGCCCGGCGCGTGGGATACCGCACAGAACCGATACCGCAGCTTCACGAAGCGCCGGCTCGTCCTTCGGGTGAGGCACCTCATACGACCCCGCTGTGACGAAAACGCGATCGGCGGCGTCTTGTGTCGGTCCGGTACTCGGACAGGTCGAGGCCCGGAGGGTCGCGACCTCGCCGGATGGGCGTCGTGCGATGGGCACGACTCGTCACCCGGCGGTCGGAAACGTTTCCCCTGCGCCACGATCGGCTCGATGTGGTCGGCGCCGATGTGCTCGATCCGGCGGCCGTCGATGCCGCCGTGGCGGGGCGGGATGTGGTGCTGTCGGCACTCGGCGTGCCGCCCGGGAAGGAACCGATCAGGACATGCCGACGGCAGATTCACCGCACGTGCCGACCTCGCCGCCGCCATGCTCGCCGTGCTGGAGGACAACCGCTACCTCCGGACCACCGTGGGAGTCATCACCACCACGGGCACCCCCACTCTTCTCCAGTGGATCCGCCACGAAGCATCGGCCGGGCGCTGTACACGAGGCGCCACCGGCCGTGACCGGCACCGCCGGCCGGCCCTCGGCGCCTCGATCAGGCGATGGACAGGGCGATCCCGTCCAGGATGTCGTGTTCGCTGACGATCAGATCGCCGATCCCGGCCCGCCGGGCCAGTTCCGCGGCCAGTACCTCGGTGATCACCGCGCCACCGCCGATGACATCGACACGCCCCGGATGCATGGGCCCCAACGCGGCGCGCTCGTCGTGGTTCATCGCGATCAGTCGATCACACACCGCGTTCAGCTCCGGCAGGCCGATGCGCGCCAGATGGGTTTTCGCCGAATCGTATTCCGGCAGATCCAGCGCGACGGCCGCGAGCGTGGTCATGGTGCCCGCCACCCCGACCCAGGTGTGCGCACCGTCCACCGGGACATGGGTGAAGGCCTCGGTGAGTCGTTCGCTCGCGAATTCCCGGGCCGCCTCCACTTCCGACGGCGCGGGCGGATTGCTCAGCAGGCACCGCTCGGTGACCCGCACACAACCGATATCGGCGGAGAATGCCGCCCGGACCCCATTGCCGTCGCCGACCACGAGTTCGGTGGAACCGCCGCCCAGATCGACCACCACGAACGGCCCGTCCGCCGCCGCCAGTTCCCCGACCGCTCCGGTGAAAGACAGGCGCGCCTCCTCGTCACCGGTGATCACCTCGGCCGTCGCACCCGGCACCACCCGGCCGAGTTCGGCCCGGGTCATCGCGAAGAAATCCTCCCGGTTGGACGCGTCGCGGGTCGCGGAGGTGGCGACCATCCGCACCCGGCTCACTCCGTGCTCGACCATGAGCGTCACATAGTCGGCCAGCGCGACCCGAGTCCGCTCGATGGCTTCCGGATTCAACCGCCCGGTCGCGTCCACTCCTTTGCCGAGTCGCACGATCCGCATCTCCCGATGCACATCGGTCAGCGTCGAATCCGCGCCGATATCGGCGATCAACAGGCGAATCGAATTGGTTCCGCAATCCACCGCGGCAACCCTGTCGTTCACAGTGCCTCCTTCGAAACTACTGGATGCGGTCCGCGAAGCCCGCAGCGAAGGCGGAGGGACCGCATCACAGTGCCTCCGTCTCTTCCGCCGCCGGGTTTTCCGGCCAGTCCGCCGGAATCGCACTGCCGCGCAACCCGTTCGCGGCCGCCAGCGCCACCGCCTCGTCACCGAGCGGATTGACGCCCGGACCTTTCGCCAGCGCGTGCGCGATCAGCACATGCAGGCATTTCACCCGGTCCGGCATACCGCCGCCACTGAAATCGGTATCCAGCGATTCGATCTCGTCCCGTTCGGCCAGATAACTCTCGTGCGCGGCGCGGTAGGCCGCGGCGAGTTCGGTGTCCCGACCGAGCCTTTCGGTCATCTCCTTCATCACCCCCGAGGACTCCAACCGGCTCGCTTCCGCGGTGAGCCGGGGGTCGGTGAGGTAGTAGAGAGTCGGAAACGGGGTGCCGTCCGGGAGTTTCGGGGCGGTCTTCACCACCGCGGGAAGTCCGTCCGGCGTCCGGTAGGCGATGGCGAGCACCCCGCGCGGTTCGCGGCCCAGTTGTTCGGCGACGATCTGGAGATCTCGGTCGTCGGGTGTACTCACCTGGTTCCTTCCGGCTGCGGCGCGGGTGCTGCGGTTTCGGGGGGTGGCTCGGAGATACTCCGCCACAGATCGGTGTACCACGGATCGGGTTCGTGCCGGGGGGCCTGCGGATCCGGGATCGCCGGCACTTCGATTCCCGGAACCTGGACGATATAGGGAGTTTCGCCGGGCATCACCAGCCGCAACCGGTCACGTGCCTCGGAGCGGATGTAGGCGGGGTCCTCCTGCTGGGAACGGCGGTCCTTCAGCCGGGCGATATCGTCCTCGAGCGTGCGGCGTTCGGCCGCGAGCTGGTCGGCTTCCGCACGCTGGGTGAAGTAGGTGCGCATGGGCACGGCGAGCGTCATCGCCAGCGCGCACACCACCATCGCGAGGATGATCGCCTTACCGGCGGACAACCCCAGAATGGTCCGCTCCGACCAGTCC
>JABFXT010000565.1 GCA_013361595.1 Nocardia sp.
CAGGATCGCGGCCGTCGCACCGGTGCGGCGGGATCGGACGCGGGCGGGGTTGATCATGCCGATGATCTTATCGGCGCCGGTCACCCAGCACCGATAAAACCTATGCTGAGCTGCACAAATGTGATCCGGTAGCCACGGATCCGTCACTTGCCACCGACCCGGTCCGCCCGCTGGCAGCGCAGCGGGCGGTCCTGGAGCCGCCCGGTGATCAGCGCACCGACCGCAACTTCGCGAAGGTCTCCATCAGGACATGACTGAGGTTGATCACCACCAGGCCCGCGCCCGAATCGAACGCCGCGGCCGCCCGCTCTTCGCTCGGTACGATATCGAGCCGGATCAGTCCACGGCCGGCTATCGTCACGTGGACTTTCTCGATCTCGGCGAGTACCGCCGGATCGGCCGGCCCCACGACGCCCATGGACACCGCGAGATCGGCCGGTCCGACCATCACCCCATCGATCCCGGGCACGGCCACGATCTCGGCGGTGTTGCGGCAGCCCGCCGTGGACTCGACCATGGCGATGACGATCGTCTCCCGCTCGTCGGCGGCGAGGTGTTCCGCCGCCGTGACGGTCCCGTACCGGCCCGCGCGGCCGTAGGTCGCGAAACCACGGTCGCCGACCGGTGGATACCGAGCGGCGTGGACCACGGCAGCGGCCTGTCCGGCATCGTCCACGTGGGGTACGACCACCCCGGTGGCGCCGTGATCCAGCACCCGCTGGATCAGTGCCGGCTCCCGCTGCCCGACCCGGACCAGCACCTCCATCCCGTGCACCTGAGCGGCGGCGATGTGCTGCCGCAGCGGGATCAGGTCGGCGGGGCCGTGTTCACAGTCGATCAGGACATAATCGAATCCGGCGACCCCTGCCATCTCCACCAGTTCCTCGGCGGGCATGCGGACCAGCGCGCCGAGCAACCGCTCGCCCGCGCACAGCCGCTGTTTCATCACCGTCATCAGCGGGCCACCATACCGGCGGACAGGTCGATATCGGCAGCGCAGAGACCGGGCATCGCGAGCATCGCCAGCACTGCCCGGGCCACCTCGTCTTCGGTGACCATGCGACCGAGCGCGGCGCGGGAGACGAACGCGCGCTCGGCCTCTTCGTACGTGGTTCCCGTTCGTTCGGCCTCGAGCCGGAAGTTGCGGTGCATCCGCGCACTGTCCACCGGACCGGGGGACAGTGAGTTCACATTCACCCCGAGTGGGCCGACCTCGGCCGCCAATGTCGTAGTGAGACCGATAACCGCCATCTTCGACGCACAATAGGGGGTCCGGCGGGCCAGCGGCCGTTTCCCGGAGACCGAGGCCAGGTTGATCACATCGCCGCGCCCGGCCGCGACCATCGCCGGGACGAACGCCCGGCACAGCAGGTACACGCCGCGCACATTGACGGCGAAGACGTCGTCCCAGTCGTCGGGGGCGATCTCGGTGAGCGGCGCGACCGGGCCCGGTACGCCCGCATTGTTGACCAGGATCGACACATCCTCGCCGGCGAGCTCGGCGGTCAGCGCCGCGTCCGAGTCCGGGTCGGCGACATCACAGACCGCCGCGCGGACGGACTCCGGATACCGGGCCACGACACTGTCGAGTTTGGCCCGGTCCCGGCCCACCGCGATCACCCGCGCCCCGGCGCCGGCCAGTGCCACGGCGATGGCCGCGCCGAGCCCGCTGCCCCCGCCGGTCACGAGGGCGGTACGTCCGGTGACCGGGTCGCTCACGACGACGTCCCGGCGTACACATCCGCGGCCCACGGCAACTCCGCGCCCGCGTATTTGGCGGCCCGCACATCGCCGGACCGCGCGTGCCCTTCGAACAGTTCGACTCGGGCGGCCCGGCCGCAGACCTCGCCCAGCCGCGCGCTCGACGCGCGGTCGACCACCTCGGAATAGGTGACCGTCTTCAGGTACTTACCGACCCACAGGCCACCGGTGTATCGGGCCGAACCCCGGGTCGGGAGCACGTGGTTGGTCCCGATCACCTTGTCGCCGTACGAGACACAGGTGCCCTCGCCAAGGAACAGGCCACCGTAGTTGGTCATCTTCTCCAGCGCCTCGCGCGGCTCCCGGGTCAGGACCTCGACATGTTCGCTGGCATAGGTGTCGGCGAGCACGTAGGCCTCGTCCAGGGAATCGACGACGAGGATCTCACCGTGATCGCGCCAGGCCGGGGCCGCGAAATCGGCGGTCGGCATATCCGGCAGGAGTGCCTCGATATGGTCGAGAACCCGCCGGCCGAGCGTTTCGGAGGTGGTGATCAGTACCGCGGGTGAATCCGGGCCGTGTTCGGCCTGGGAGAGCAGATCGACGGCGACCACGAACGGGTCGGCCGCATCGTCGGCGATGATGAGGATCTCGGTCGGGCCGGCGAAGAGATCGATACCGACCTCCCCGAAGAGCTGGCGTTTGGCCTCGGCCACATAGGCGTTACCGGGGCCGGCCAGCAGATCGACCCGGTCGATGGTCTCGGTGCCCCGTGCGAGGGCGCCGATCGCCTGGACACCGCCCAGCAGGTAGATCTCGTCGGCACCGGCCAGGTGCATGGCGGCCACGGTCGCCGCCGGGATCTCGCCACGAATGGGTGGTGTGCACGCGGCCACGCTCGGTACCCCGGCGACCTTCGCCGTCACGATGGTCATATGGGCCGACGCGGTGAGCGGGTAACGCCCGCCCGGCACGTAGGCGCCGATCCGGCCGATCGGAATATGTTTCTGGCCCAGGTGGACTCCGGGCAGCGTCTCGACTTCGAAATCGGTGAGCGAATCGCGCTGATGCCGCGCGAAGGTGCGCACCTGCCGCTGCACGAATTCGATGTCCTCGACAACCTGCGCGGGTAGCGTGGCGATGATCTCCTCGATCCTGGTCTGCGACAGCCGGAACGATTCGGGACTCCACTTGTCGAACTCCTCGGAGTACTTGCGTACCGCGGCATCGCCGCCGGTCCGGATGTCCTCGAGGATCGCGGTGACACGTTCACCGACCTCGGAGCGGTCCTGCCGGACCACTTCCGCCGGGACCGGCTTCTTCAGAACTACGGGCATATCGACTCCTGTGCGGTGGTTCGGTACCGAGCGACGGCGGGCAGCCAATCACTCAGAAGTTCGGAAATTCGTTGCGGCACTTCCCACGTGCACAGATGACCGGCGCCGGCGATCGTTTCGAAGCGGGAACCTTCGATCGCGCCGGCGATGGCCCGGTGGTATTCGCGGGGGCAGAGGGCGTCGTCGTCCGCGGAGACGACGAGCGCCGGGCAGCGCACGGCGCCCAGCGACGGGACCGAATCGAAGCGGTCCGCTTGGGTCCGGAGCTGACCGAGGAAGCGATCGGGTCCGACGCGCAGCGCCATCGCCACGAATCGTTCGACCAGTTCGGGAGTGCCGGCCCGGTCGGCGAACATGGTGGGCGCGATGACCTCGCGCACCACGGTGCCGAATTCCCCCCGGGTGGTCCGGAACGCCATATCGTGCCAGGAACGGTACTGGGTGGCGGTCGGCGGGTGCGGGTTCGTCGAGATCGCGCAGAACCCGA
Source organism: Nocardia sp. (assembly GCA_013361595.1). Lineage (GTDB taxonomy): Bacteria > Actinomycetota > Actinomycetes > Mycobacteriales > Mycobacteriaceae > Nocardia. Next base: position 3,526 of record JABFXT010000565.1, read on the forward strand.
GTACCCGCTCCGGTGCCCGGCGCAGAACTTCGAACCCGGCGATCGCGCCCAGGCTGAGGCCGGCCAGGACGAACGGCCCGTCCACCGCGCCGAGCACCTGATCGGCCATCCCGGAGAGGGACGGCGCGTCGAGGTCACTGTGCACGACGCGGAACCCGGGGCCCGGCCGCACCTGCGCCCACAACTGCGCGTCGCACAGCATGCCGGGCACGAACACGACCGGGATATCGCCGGACATCTCAGCGCTTCCGGCGCGGGACCAGCGCGTACGGCGCCAGGTACCCGTTGTGGTCGAGAGCGTCGCCGGCATCGGCCGCGGCCTTGACCACCTCGTCGTCCCAGGTCAGCCGGACCCGGCCGTCGCCGCTGTTGATCACGAGCAGCAGTGCGGTCTCCTCGCTCACGTTCCGGATCGACCGGTAGGCGTCGGCCGGGACCGAGAGCATGTCCCACGGGCCCAGACGCACGGTGCGGGCGTCGGCCCCGCGGTTGAGCGTGACCTCCCATTCGCCGTCCTTGACCATCAGCACCTGGCGTTCGGAATGCCGATGCGACGAGACTCCGGCGCCCGGTTCGGCACGCAGCCACGCGATGTTGTGGCCGTGCGGGTTGTGAATCCGTGGTACCTGGGCGGCGTCCTCGGTCATGCCGTAACCGATCACCAGCCCGAGTTCGACGCCGCCCCCGGGGAGCGCGGAATCCAGTAGCGCGCGCCGGGACCATTCGATGTTCTCCTGGGTCGCGATCCGCGCCGCCATCTGTTCGACCGTGAACGACCGCAGGGCGGCGATCTGCTCGTCGCTGATCGGTTCGACCAGCTCGACGCCCTCGGGGATCTCGTCCCCGGCGACGGTATCGATGAGCTTGTTCTCCGCGCTGAGGTAGAGGCCGTACCCCTTGGCCTCCTCGAGTACCGACGGTCCCCAGATGATCCCGCCGGTGTCGTCCATACCGAGGGCAGTGAACAGAATGCCGTCGTCGGGACCGATATTGGTGAAACCTCGGAATATCCAGGTGGGACTGGAGGCGATCTCACCTTCGCGCAGAACCAGTTCGCCCTGCTCGCCCTGTGCGCCCCAGCGCAGCAGGTATTCGCCCCGGAAGCACAGGAACACCTCCGCGGTGAAATGCAGGTGCAGGTTGTTGGTGACTCCGTTGGGCATCGCGGCGGCGCCGATCTGGAACCCGTGCGGCTCGCGGACATTGACCACCTGACCGGCGCTCTGGCTCACGCCACGCCCGATCATCGAGTAGTTCTCCTTGCGGTCCGAGCCCGGCGTGCGGCAGTCGATGAACGCCTGGTTGCAGGACACGAAGTCGGTGCGCCGGATGGTGTACCGGGCAAGGTCGGCGGCGGTGACGGTGACTTCGGGAGACATCTGACCTCTTCTGCTCACGGTGGGCGCTCGGCACAGCGGCGGCGCAGCCACGCGGACGGTAATCGTGCAACAAGACGATGATTTATACGTATGCATCGTGCCGGAACCGCACCATCGTGTCAATGCCCCGCCCCGGTTCCACCCCGGCCCCCACTCCGATTCCGCCGATCAATCGAGGTATTCACCACCCACGAAAGGCCGGAGCAGGCAGCCGGAAGCAGCTACCGGCGCACGAACCCGCATCGACTAAGATTCGTATTCACACCACCGGAACGGTTCCGGACCGGCCGCCCACCCCGGCGACCGCGCACCGACCAGGGAGACCCATGCCGATCACGAGTCGCGACGTCGCACGACTGGCGGGCGTATCGCAGCCGACGGTCTCACGCGCCTTGCGCGGTGATCCCCGGGTCGCCGCGGAGACCCGCGCCCGGGTACAGGAGGCCGTGGCAGCGCTCGGCTACGTCCCCAGCGAAGCCGGCCGCAGCCTGGTGACGCGCCGGACGAAACGGATCGGCATCGTGGTCAGCGATCTGACCAACCCGTTCTACCCGCACCTGATCGGCCCGCTGCACGATGAACTCGAACAGCACTCCTACCGGATGATGGTCTTCACCGAGCGCTCGGACAACCAGGTCCCCCTGGAACAACTGGTCGACGGCTCCATCGACGGCGCGGTCCTGCTGACCAGCAATACCGACTCCCTGCTCCCCGGCGAGCTGCAGCGCCGCCGGATGCCGTTCGTCTTCCTGAACCGCGAGAGCACCCCGCATACCGCCGACGCGGCGGTCGTGGACAACGAACTCGGCGGCCGGCTGGCCGCCACCCATCTCACCGATCTCGGACACCGGCGGATCGCCGGAATCTTCGGACCCGGCACCAGCAGCACCGGACGCGATCGGGAGCTCGGATTCCGTGCCGCATTGGCCGAGGCCGGGATCGCGCTGCCGAGCGTGCTCACCCGCCGGGGGCCCTTCGAGTTCGAAACCGGTTACCGGGCGATGCTCGAACTCCTCGACGCCGACCCTCGCCCCACGGCGGTGTTCTGCGGTAACGACGTAGTGGCGATCGGGGCGCTCAACGCGGCCCTGGCCAGGGGCGTTAGCATTCCTGCGGATATCGGGATCATCGGCTTCGACAATATCCCGATGGCCGAGTGGGAGGCCTTCCGCCTGACCACGGTCGGTCACGACCTCGACGCGATGGCCGCGGCGGCCGCGCGCCTGCTCGTCGAACGTCTGGAAAAAAAGAACAGCGACGACGGGCCACGACGCATCGTCATGACGCCACAGTTGATCGAACGCGCCACGGTCGCCGCGCCGCGCGCATAGGTCCTACCGCGCGGGTGAGCGAGGTGCGCGAAGCCGTGCGCCGCGAAGAGCGTGGCGCTGGGCGGCGTTCCACCCGACAGTGGCCGTCGCGACCCCTCTCCCGGGCGCGCTCCGCACCGCAGCCGGGAGACCGGTCCTAGAACTGCATACGTATCCTGACCACGCGAGACCGGCGCACCGCCTCCGCAGCTGCCGGGAAAGAGTTCCGGTCTACGCACTTCATGAGGGCATAACACCCGGAGCTACCACCGGACACTTCGGACCTCGCCGATCCGAAGAGACCTCTTGTCATTCTCGAATACATACGCATACACTCACCGGACACTGAGAGCCGCGTTACACCCCGCC
>JABFXT010000461.1 GCA_013361595.1 Nocardia sp.
GGAAGCGGTGTTCCGGGACAATTCCGGTAACTGGCTGGTGCTGGTCGAGCCGACGGAGTTCGATCCGACGGCCGCGGCGGTGGAGGGCCCTGTACCGAGCTGTGAGCACGGCCCGCCGGAAGCCGGGACAGGCCCGGGGCCGCGCCTTCCACGGCCCCGGGAGCGGGTATCAGGCGTCGGCGCGCTTCTCGAACCAGCCGACGATGTATTTGCGTTCGCCCTCGGCCACGCGGCGTTGCAGTTGTTCGGCGAGCGGTTCGATGGCTCCGCCGACCAGTGGAACCTTGACCTTCACCGAACCGGAGATCACGATCTCCGAGCCGTCGGCGGTGGGGCGCAGTTCGTAGGTGCCCTTCATTTCCGAGGAGATCGCCGACGAGGTGCCCTCGAAGGTGCCCGCGGCCGTCGTCCCGGTGAGGGGCTGCCAATTGTCGATCCGGGTGACGACCAGTTCGCTCTTGAGTATCTTGCGCACGATGCCGGGGATCTTGTCCTGCCGGATCGTCTCGCTCATCTCGATGCGGGCGGTTCCCTCGCCACCGGGGTGGGACAGGTCGAGGGTGGCGGTAGGGGCACCGGCGAACCGGTCGCGCCACATTTCTTCTCCGGTGAGCGCGGCGTGGAGATCGGCCACCGGGATCGGATAGGACAGCGTGAAGCCGAATTTTCGGGCCATGAGCGCTCACCCTAGCCGACCCCGCTAGCCTGTTGCGGTGCCGGAAACCAGCCGCCGCGAACCGCGCGACCCCGGTCACCCCGAGGACGGCACACGCACCGACGGCGCCGACCCGGCCGAGGACGATTCCGCAGGAGGCAGCGTGGCCGAGCAGGCAGGAGTGGCCGAACCGCTCGTCGCGGCCCCCGAACCCGGCGACGAACCGGCACCGCGGTCGGCCCGCGCGGAACGACTGCGCAAGGTGTGCGTCGGTGTGGCGATCGCCGGGGTCTCGGTGAGTGTGCTGGTGGTGCTGCTGTTCCTGGCGGCCTGGCGCAACGACTATCTGATCGGGTCCGATAAGGGCGAAACGACCGGTGAGGTGCTCTCGGCCGGACGGCTGCGCTCGGCCGTGATGTATGTGACCCCGGACGGGGTGACACACAACCCGAAGGTCGGTGTGCTGTATCCGACCAACCTCACCGCCGGTGAGCGGATCAATGTCGAATACAGCCGCGCCGATCCCGATCTGGTCCGGGTGGCGGGCCGCGATGTCCGGGTCGCGATCCTGCCTGCCCTGTCGGTACTGGCCGTGACCTGGGCACTGACGCTGCCGACGCTGTGGCTGCTGATGCGGGCGGCGACCGGTTCGATGAGTGTTCGCCCGATCTTCGATCCGGCGTCATATCGGCGTCGGGTACCGGGGGACGGCGACCGCGCAGACTGACGGGGTGCGCGTAGCCATCGTTGCGGAGTCATTTCTTCCGAATATGAACGGCGTCGTGAACTCGGTGCTGCGGGTGCTGGATCATCTGGACCGGCACGGGCACGAAGCGCTGGTCATCGCGCCCGACACCCTCCGTGGGCAACCGCCCGCGCCCAGGGCACACGGTAGGTTCCCGGTCCACCGGGTACCGGCGGTGATGGTGCCGAAGATCAGTTCGCTACCGGTGGGGCTACCGCAACCCGGCATGGTCGGGGTCCTGGCCGATTTCGACCCCGATGTGGTGCATCTGGCCTCGCCGTTCCTGCTCGGCGCGGGTGGGACGGCGGCGGCGCTGCGCTTGGATCTGCCGGCGGTGGCGGTCTATCAGACCGATGTGGCGGGTTTCGCGAAAAGTTACGGGCTGGGCTTGGCGGCCCGTGCGGCGTGGGGCTGGACCCGGCGGATCCACGAGGGCGCGGTGCGGACATTGGCGCCGTCGAGTGCGGCGGTCGCGGATCTGGCCGGGCACGGTATCCCGCGGGTGCACCGGTGGGGCCGGGGGGTCGACACGGTGCGGTTCACCCCGGCCGCGCGGAGCCTGGAACTGCGCGAACAGTGGCGCGGCGGGTCCGACCGGCTGCTGGTGGGTTTCGTCGGCCGGCTGGCGCCGGAGAAACACGTGGAGCGGCTCGCGGTGCTGGCCCACGATCGGTCGGTGCAGCTGGTGATCGTCGGGGACGGACCCGAGCGCACTGCGCTGGCCGCCCGGCTACCGGATGCGATCTTCACGGGCGAACTCGGCGGCGACGAACTCGCCCGCGCCTACGCGAGCCTGGATGTGATGGTGCATCCCGGCGAGCACGAGACGTTCTGCCAGGGCGTACAGGAGGCGCTGGCCTCCGGAGTTCCGGTCGTCGGACCCGATGCCGGCGGCCCCCGGGACCTGATCGCGCACTGCCGCAACGGCTATCTGCTGCCGGTGAGCGAATTCACCGAACTGCTGCCCAGCACGGTCGCCGCGCTGCGCGACGCACCGCTGCGCGACCGGTTCGGCGCGGCCGCCCGCACATCGGTACTGCACCGGACCTGGCCTGCCGTCTGCGCCGAACTCATGCACCACTACGCCGAGGTGATCGGGACCGAGCACCGGTTACCGCGCTCGGCCTGACCGTCCACAGACCGGGGCCGCGACACGGATCCGCCGCACCCGACGGGACGCGGTCGGCGTACCGCCGCGGTCGTTCCGGCCGGGCGCGCACTGCGGACGGACCGCGGGCGGCCACGCCTATTAGGGTCGGGCTGTGGTGAAAACACAATCGGTCCGGGCCTCGCTGGACAAACAACCGCACGAGGTCGCGTCGATGTTCGACGGGGTGGCGCGACGATACGACCTGACCAACACCGTTATCTCGGCCGGCCAGGACCGGTATTGGCGCTGGACGACCCGTAAGGCCATCGACCCGCGACCCGGTGAGCGGGTACTCGATCTGGCCGCCGGCACCGGCGTCTCGACGGTGGAGCTGGGCCGGTCCGGCGCCTGGTGTGTGGCCACCGATTTCTCCCAGGGCATGCTGGCCGCCGGCCGGTTCCGGAAGGTACCCATGGTCGCCGGAGACGCGATGGCGCTGCCCTTCGCCGACAATTCCTTCGACGCGGTGACCATCTCGTTCGGGCTGCGCAATGTCGCCGATATCGATCTGGCGCTGCGCGAGATGCTCCGGGTCACCAAACCCGGCGGCCGGCTGGTGATCTGTGAGTTCTCCACGCCGGTGATCCCGGGTTTCAAAACCCTCTACATGGAATACCTGATGAAAGCGCTCCCGCGGGTGGCCCGGGCCGTCAGCAGCAACCCGGACGCCTACGTCTACCTCGCCGAATCCATCCGGGCCTGGCCCAACCAGCGGCAGCTGGGCCGCCGGGTGACCGAGGCCGGTTGGTCGGGCGTGAAGTGGCGGAATCTGACCGGCGGGGTGGTCGCGCTGCACCGGGGATACAAGCTCGGCGGCTGACCGGCCGGGTCTCGGCGGGTTCATCTACCTCACCGTTGTGATTCGCGCCGGTGAAGTGGAATGTCACCCGGCGATAACATCGGGCAAACCCGAGGAAATCGGCCGCGGGCACGATCGGAAGCATGTCCGAGGTACACACGGGCGGGTCGGGCCCGGAGGCGGCAGCGGAGCGTCACCCCGCAGCGCCCCCGCCCGTGCCCCAGGCACAGAGCACGACCAGGACGGCCTGCTCCTACTGCGGTGTCGGCTGCGGAATCGTGGTCACGACCGAGGCGGATACCGCCGGTGCGCCGGTCATCGCCAAGGTCAGCGGGGACAAACTGCATCCGTCGAACTCCGGGCGGTTGTGCACAAAGGGCGCTACCCACCTGGAGATGATGCGGGCCCCGGGCCGGATGACCACTGCCTACCGGCGTCCCGAACGCGGTGCGGAACCACAACCGGTCGGGGTGGACGAGGCCGTGCGGGAGACCGCGGCGCGGCTGCGCCGGATCGTGGACGAATACGGACCCGACGCCGTCGCCCTGTACGTATCCGGGCAGATGTCACTGGAAGCCCAGTACCTGGCCACGAAACTCGCCAAGGGTCATCTGCGGACCATCCATATGGAGGCGAACTCGCGGCTGTGCATGGCCAGTGCCGGTACCGGCTACAAACAGTCACTGGGGGCCGACGGCCCACCGGGGTCCTACGACGATTTCGAGCACGCCGATCTGTTCTTCGTGATCGGCGCGAATATGGCCGACTGTCATCCGATCCTCTTCCTGCGGATGGCCGACCGGCTCAAGGCGGGCGCGAAACTGATCGTGGTGGACCCGCGGCGCACCGATACCGCGGCGCGTGCCGATCTGTTCCTGCAGATCGCGCCCGGAACGGATCTGGCGCTACTCAACGGGTTGCTGCATCTGCTGGTCGAGGCCGGTGATATCGATTCCGGATTCATCGCCGAGCACACCGAGGGCTGGGATGCCATGCCCGAGTTCCTCGCCGACTACCCGCCGGCGAAAGTCGCGGAACTGACCGGCCTGACCGAAGAATCCATTCGTACCGCCGCCCGCTGGATCGGCGAGGCCGGTGAATGGATGAGCCTGTGGACCATGGGGCTCAACCAGTCCACGCACGGAACGTGGAACACCAACGCACTGTGCAACCTGCATCTGGCCACCGGCGCCGTCTGCCGTCCCGGCAGTGGACCGTTCTCGCTGACCGGGCAGCCGAATGCCATGGGCGGGCGCGAAATGGGTTATATGGGGCCCGGTCTGCCCGGACAGCGCAGTCTGCTGAACCCGGCCGACCGCGCGTTCGTGGAGGACCTCTGGGAGCTGCCGCCTGGGACGCTGCGTACCGAAGCCGGGCCGGGCACCATCGAGATGTTCCGGGAGCTCGCCTCGGGGACGATCAAGGCCGCCTGGATCGTCTGCACCAATCCGGTGGCGACTGTCGCCAACCGGAAGACGGTGATCGCGGGCCTGGAAGCGGCGGAACTGGTCATCGCCCAAGATGCCTACACCGAGACCGCCACCAACACCTACGCCGATATCCTGCTGCCGGCGACCCTGTGGGCCGAGGCGGACGCCGTGATGGTGAACTCCGAACGCAATGTCACCCTGCTGAGCGGTTCGGTCGAACCCGCGGGCGAGGCCCGGCCGGACTGGCAGTTGATCGCGCAGGTGGCGACCGCCATGGGTTTCCCCGGCTTCGACTACGCCTCGAGCGCCGAGGTATTCGACGAACTGCGCCGTTTCGCCAATCCCGCGACCGGTTACGACCTGAGCGGAATGACCTACGACGGGTTGCGCGCGGGCCCGATGCAGTGGCCCTGCCCGGATCCGGGCCGGCGCCGCAATCCGATCCGGTATGTGAACGACGGTACGAGCGGACCGCGCTACACCGATGCCGACGGTAGGACGCCGCGCCTGGCCTTCCCGACCGCGAGCCGCCGCGCTGTCTTCTGGCCGCGCCCGCATATGCTGCCCGACGAAATGCCCGACGACGATTACCCGTTCCTGCTCAATACGGGCCGTCTACAGCACCAGTGGCATTCGATGACCAAGACCGGGCGGGTCGGCAAACTCGTCGAGCTGAACGGCGAGCCGTTCGTGGAGGTGCATCCCGACGATGCGCGCGCCCTGGGACTGGATCCGGGTGACCAGTTGGAGATCACCTCACGGCGCGGGCGAGCGGTCCTGCCCGCGCGGATCAGTGACCGGGTGCGGCCGGGCGGCTGTTTCGCGCCGTTCCACTGGAACGACGAACAGGGCGAATACCTGACCATCAACGCGGTGACCCACGATGCCGTGGATGCCGATTCCCTGCAACCGGAATACAAGGCGTGCGCGGTGGCGTTGCGCCGGGTCGCGCCGATGACGTGGGCACGCACCCCGGGAAGGCCCGGGACCGCACCGGAATCCGTGGCGACCGGTACCCATCCGCTGGCCGCGATGCTCGGTCTGGACACGGCCGCCACCCCCACCCTGAGCGAAACCGAACGGATCTACCTGGGTGGTTATCTCGCGGCGCTGCAGTCACTGCCGGTGTCCGGACAGCCGGTACTTCCTTCGTCCGCGCCGTTCTCCGAACGCAGCCGGCTGTGGGTCGACGGTCTCCTGGCCGGTATGTACGCACGCGGTACGGCGGCCGATCCGGCACCTGCCGACGATCCGGCCCAGGAGTCCCGCACTCGCACTGTGACAGTGCTGTGGGCCTCGCAGACCGGTAATGCCGAGGATTTCGCCGCCACGGCGGTCGCCCGGCTCACCGAATCCGGGCTGCATCCGCGGCTGCTCGATATGGATTCCTGCGAACTCGACGTGCTGAAAGGTGACGTACTGGTGGTCACCAGTACCTTCGGCGACGGTGGACCGCCGGACAACGGCGCCGACTTCTGGACCCGGCTCGACGACAGCGCGATCCGGCTCACCGGTATGCGGTACGCGGTCTTCGCCCTCGGTGACTCCTCCTACGACGATTTCTGCGGGCACGGCCGCAAACTCGACACGCTGTTCGCAGACCGTGGCGCGAAGCGGCTCCTGCCCCGCCAGGACTGCGAACCCGATTTCGACGAGCCCGGCGCGCGGTGGCTGGACGAGGTGGTCGCCGCGCTGTCCGAATCCGGTAGTCCCGGCCCCGGTGACGAGACCGGCGGCAGCGGCCCGGGCGCCGGATTCCCGGCCGGCGGCGGCACCGCGATCGGAGTCGTGGAACG
>JABFXT010000862.1 GCA_013361595.1 Nocardia sp.
GCGCCTGATTGGCGCTGGCCCGCAGCTTCTTGGGAAGTTCGAGATTGATCATGAGATCTCCTGGCGATGAACCGGAAAGTTTGTTCCTGGGTTGGTGGCTCGTGAGGTTCGGCGCAGCGGCCGGGCTTCGACCTCGGTCGGTCAGCTGCTCCGGTTCGGGCCCGCCCCGGGTCTGGAGCGACGGAGCGAGGGAGCGCAGCGACTGAGCGGAGGAGTGAAGACCCGGGGTCACGAGGGCCCGAACCCCGCGGCGCCGGAGGCGCCGCCGATTACACGAGCACTACGCCTTCGGCTACCGCGATACCCCTCAGATCGCGGTACCAGCGTTCGACCGGGTGTTCTTTGGTGAAGCCGTGGCCGCCGAGCAACTGGACTCCGTCCAGGCCGAAGCGCATACCCTTGTCGGCCGCCAGTTTCTTGGCCAGTGCGGCTTCTCGGGCGAAGGTGAGTCCCTGTTCGGCGCGGGCGGCGCCGCGGAGCGTCACCAGGCGCAGACCGTCGAGTTCGATGGCGATATCGGCCACCATGAACGCGACTGCCTGGCGGTTGCTGATCGGTTCGCCGAAGGCTTCCCGTTCGTTGACGTAGGGGATCACGTAGTCGAGTACGGCCTGTCCGGTGCCGGTGGCCAGGGCGGCCCAGCCGAGGCGGGCGAGCTGGACGGCGTCGCGGTAATCGGCGGCGTGCTGTGCGGCGTCGCCTTCACCGAGGATCGCGTCGGCCGCGACCGCCACATTGTCCAGTACCAGCCGGCCGAGTCCGGCGGCGCGCAGACCCATACTGGGGTCGGCCTCCACCGAGAGACCCTTGGCGTCGGATTCGACCACGAACAGTGCGGGGCGGCCGTCGAGTTCGGCGCCCACGACGAAGATCTCGGCGTCGGCTGCCGCGGGGACCAGGCTCTTCACTCCGGTGAGCCGGTAGCCGCTGGGGGAGCGGACGGCTTTGGTCTGCAGGCTGAACGGGTCGAAGAGCGCGCGCGGTTCGCTGATGACCACGGATGCCTGCGGAACGTTCTCGCCGGTGAAGGCGGGCAGGTAGGTCTGCTGCTGGGCATCGGTACCCCACTGGGACAGGGCGACCGCGACGCCGCTCGGCGCGAGCAGCGGCAGAGCCAGGCCCATATCGCCGTGTGCCAGTGCTTCGGCGACCAGCGTGTTGGTGACGGCACCGCGTTCGGTGGCCGCGCCTTCGAGTTCTTCGGGGACGTTGATGAGGGTGATGCCCAATTCCGCGGCCCGGCCCAGTAGATCCTTCGGCGCGGCGGCGGCCTCGTCGGCGTCGTGCGCGGCCGGGCGCAGGATCTCGGCCGCGAACTCACGCACCGTTTCGACGATCATCTGCTGTTCGTCGGTGGGGGTGAGGTCGAAGTAGTCCTTGGTCTTGGACTCGTTGTCGGGGAGCCGTTTGGGTGTCCCGCCGCCGGCGACCTTGTTGAAGGCGCGGGTGGCCGCGCCGAGGGTGCGGAATCCGGTTTTGGTGCTCTGGTAGGTGACCCGGTCGATGGGTTTGCGCAGGTTGTATTTCTCGGCCAGCTCCGAACCGGTGATTGTCGACATGACCCGCATGGCGGCGCCCATCCAGTCCCGTTTGGGCTGGTGCAGGCCCACCCCGTTCTCCTGGCGGGCGCCGTTGGGCGACCGCCGCTCGGTAGCGCTGTCTCGAATGCTCATCATCACCTGTTTCTCGCGCGGGGGTGAGGGAACCCCGGGTATCTTACTGCGGAGTAAGGCTATCTTACTGCGGAGTAAGAACGGCGTCGAGTGCTCCCTTCGTCCTGGTGAGCGGACACGCGCACAGAATTCGCAGGTGATACAGCCGAGACCGCCCGCCCCGGAATCCGGAGCGGGCGGTCTCGTCGCCGGAAGTTACCGCGGGTGGGAGTCGTCGCCCGAGGCCGCGGTGTCCGGCTCGCTATTCCCGCACGTACCAGCGCAGGGTCGCGTAGGCGGTGAGCCCGGCGAACACCACGCCGACCGGCATGACCATGAGTGCGGTGGTGAAGATATCGTCGAAGGTGATCCGGGGGAAGACATTGCTGGTGAACAGGTCACCGAGCGCTCGGTCGATCACCAGCGGCCGGGCCACGAACAGACCCGCGGTGGCCAGCACACCGCCCGCCAGCGCGGCGGCCACCGCCTCCAGCAGGAACGGCAACTGGGTATACCAGCGGGTGGCGCCCACCAGGCGCATGATGCTCACCTCCGTACGCCGGGTGAACGCCGCGATCTGCACCATGTTCGCGATCAGCAGCAGGGCCGCCACCGCCTGCAGCAGGGCCATCCCGAACGCCGCGTTGCGCAGCCCGTCGAACAGGCTGACCAGCCGGTCGACGATGTCCTTGTCGTTGCGGACCATGCCCACCCCCGGCTGGCCGTAGAACTGCTCGTAGATGGTGGGGTACAGCGAGGCGTCGTCCATCTTGACCCGCAGCGAGGCCGGCAGCGGGGTCTCGCTCACGTACTCGGCCAGTTCCGGCTGGTCCTTGAAGGTCTTCTCCTTCGCCTCGCGGACCGCCGCGTCCCGGTTGAGGTACTGCACGTTCTCCACGCCGTCGAGCGCCTGGAGGTCGGCCATCAGCGGGCGGCACGGGTCCAGTACGCAGTCGGGATCGGTGGCCGAGACCTCTTCGGTGAGGTACAGCCGCACCTCGAGCCGGTCCAGGAAGTACTGCTCGGTCTTGTCCGCGATACGTACCGCCAGCAGACCGCCGCCGAGCATGGTCAGCGAGACCGCGGTGGTCAGGATCATCGCGATGGTCATGGTGACATTGCGGCGCAGGCCTTCGGAGACCTCGCCGAACAGGAATCCCGCCCGCATTACCGGCCCACCTCGTAACCGCCCATTGCCTGGTCGCGGACCAGTTGACCTTCGTAGTGGCCATGAGTACCGTGGTGCCCATGCGGTTGATGTGCTCGAGCAGCAGCATGATCTCGTAACTCGTCTCGGGATCGAGGTTGCCGGTCGGCTCGTCGGCCAGCAGGACCAGCGGCCGGTTCACGAAGGCCCGGGCGATCGCGACCCGCTGCTGTTCGCCGCCGGACAGTTCGGTGGGCAGCCGGTCGGCCTTGTTGCCCAGGCCGACCAGTTCGAGCACTTCGGGCACGGTCCGGTCGATGAACTGCCGGCGTTTCCCGATCACCTCCAGGGCGAACGCCACGTTCTGGGCGACGGTTCGCTGCTGCAGCAGCCGGAAATCCTGGAAAACACACCCGATTCGCTGCCGCAATCGCGGCACCCGCCGCCCCGGTAGCCGATCGACCCGGAAATCCGCGACCGAGATCTCGCCCTCGGTCGGTATCTCCTCTTTGAGCAGCAACCGCATGAAGGTCGATTTACCCGAGCCCGACGGACCGATGAGGAAGACGAACTCACCCTTGTCGATATGAACGGTGATGTTCTCCAGCGCCGGTCGCGTAGCGGTCGGATACGACTTGCTGACGTTGCGCAGGGTGATCACGAGGAGACAGTGTAACCATTCGATAACGAAGCGGCCCGCCGGTAGCCCCGCGGCGGTCAGCGGCCCGGAATCACCTGGACCGGGACCTGGTGTACGGCGGGAACGGCGGGTGTGGGCGCCGGTTTCGCGGGGGCGATCTGGTCCGGTTTGACGAACAGGTACAGCACGAAGGTCGCCACCCAGCCGCACGCCAGGACCAGGGTGGATCTACGGGCGCGCATTGAGCCCCTCCCGGCGCATGGCCGCGGCCACCCGCACCCGCAGTTCGCGACTCACTTCGAACTGTTTACCCGGCAACGTACGGGCGACCATCCGGATATTCATCTGATCCACGGTCAGGTCCTCCACGCCCATCACCGTCGGCTCGTCGAGCAGCAGCGGTTCGAGGCGGGGGTCCTGGTATGCCTGACCGCCCACCTCGTGCAGTACTTCGTTGATCCGGAGGATATCGGCACTCGCCGCGACGGGCACATCGATCGCCGCGCGGGCCCAATCCTTGGACAGGTTGGTGACTTTCACGATCTGGCCGTTCGGGACGGTGATCACCTCACCGTCCGGATTACGCAATTTGGTGACCCGCAGTGTCACATCCTCGACCGTGCCCTCGGCCGGATCCTGGATACCTGTCACCGCGATCCGCACCACGTCGCCGAACCCGTACTGCCGTTCGGTGATGAGGAAGAACCCGGCCAGGATGTCCTGCACGATGCGCTGCGCGCCGAAACCGAGCGCGGCACCCAGGACCGCGGCCGGGGCGACCAGGCCCGACATCGAGAACCCGATTCGCCCCAGGACCTCCATGGCGACCAGCACGTAGGCCACGGTCAGCACCACCCAGGTGAGTACCTGCGCCAGCGCGTGCCGGTGCTTGGCCTCCTCCGAGCGGACCAGTGCGTCACCGCCGCGGAAACCGGAATCGATCTTCTGCGTCACCCGATCGCGCAGGTAGGTGGCGAAGCGGGCGAACAGCATCGCCCCGAGTATCAGCAGCACGATCTCCAGGCCGGAGGAGCGCAGCCACGAGGTCACCTCCGAAGACGCGGCCAGCGACACCGCCAGGGCCTCGGTCCCCTCCGAATGCATCAGAACCACCCGCTCTCCCGTGCATCACCGCCGAAACGGCCTGCGGCGACCCGTAATCGGGACCTCAGCTCTCCTGCAGCACTGTACTCATCCGCCAGCGGATACCGGACTCGATGAACCCGTCGATATCGCCGTCGAGCACCGCCGAGGGGTTGTTGACCTCGTAATTGGTGCGCAGATCCTTGACCATCTGATAAGGGTGCAGCACATAGGACCGCATCTGGTTGCCCCAGGACGCGCCCTCGTTGGTCTTGAGCGCGTCCATCTGCGCGCGCTCCTCCTGCCGTTTGCGCTCCAACAGCTTGGCCTGCAACACCCGCATGGCCGAAACCTTGTTCTGCAGCTGGGATTTCTCGTTCTGGCAGGTGACCACGATCCCGGTGGGGATATGGGTGATGCGCACCGCCGAGTCGGTGGTGTTCACGCTCTGCCCGCCGGGGCCGGAGGACCGGTAGACATCGACCCGGATATCGGTTTCCGGGATCTCGATATGGTCGGTGGTCTCCACGACCGGCAGTACCTCGACCTCGGCGAACGAGGTCTGGCGGCGGCCCTGGTTGTCGAACGGGCTGATCCGGACCAGCCGGTGTGTGCCCATCTCCACCGAGAGCGTGCCGTAGGCGTACGGGGTCTTGACCGCGAAGGTGGCGCTCTTGATACCGGCCTCCTCGGCGTAGGAGGTGTCGTAGACCTCGACCGAGTACTTGTGCCGGTCCGCCCACCGGATGTACATGCGCATCAGCATCTCGGCCCAGTCGGCGGCGTCCACCCCGCCGGCACCGGAGCGGATATTGACCAGTGCGTCACGCTTGTCGTATTCGCCCGACAGCAGCGTGCGGACCTCGAGTGCTTCCACGTCGGTGTGCAGTGCGGCGCGCTCGGCGTCGGCGTCGGCCAGCGCGCTCGTCTGCGCGCCGCCCTCTTCCTCCTCGGCCAGCTCGTAGAGCACCGGGAGATCCTCGAGCCGCTGCCGTAACTCCTCGACCCGGCGCAGTTCGCCTTGCGCGTGCGACAGCTCGCTGGTGACCCGCTGTGCGTGATCCTGGTCGTTCCAGAGCTCGGGGTCGGCGGCCTGGTGCTCCAGCTCGTCTATGCGACGGCGCAGCTCCTCGATATCGAGGACCGATTCGACGGTCTTGAGGGTCGCGTCGAGTTCGGCGAGGTCGGCGGTAACGTCTGGATGCACGGTGTTCAAGGCTACTAGGAGCGTCCATCGCGGTGAAACCGCGCGGGCCGGTATCGGCCGGAAACGGCGCGATTCAGCTCGGAACGGCGCGCAGGTTACCGGGCCGGTGCCCGGCGAGCCGGTCCAGCGCGGCGGCCGTCGCCGGGTCGGCGGGCAGATGGACGATCAACTGCTGATCGTCGTCGGCGAACAGATCGAGGGTTTCGAACGCCAACCGCAGCGCCCCGGCCCCCGGATGCGCCATCCGGGTCACTCCGGTGGCCGCGGGCAGATTGGGCACGGTCGCGACGCGGTCGGTGAATGCCGCGCCCGCGGTGACGGTGAGCTGATCGGCCAGTGCCGCGATCTCCGGGTCGGCGCGGAAGGGGCCCTGTTTGAGCGTGGCCACCAGCTGGTCGGCCAGATGATCCCAATCCGGGTAGACCTCATGGGCCCGCGGATCGGTGAAGACGAAATGGGCGAGGTTGGTGAAATGCTCCTCGTCCAGCGCACCGGTCGGCTCCATCAGCCGCCGATAGCCGTCGGTGCAGGCCAGGACCTCGGTGAGCCGGTTCACCACGACCGCCGCCGCGGGTTCGAGCTGGTCGAGCAGGGCCCGGATCGTCGGACGGATCTCCCGGCCACGGGCCCGGCCCATGCAGTTGAACCCGGTATCGGCCTTGGTCAGGCGGTACAGGTGGACCCGTTCCGCTGTCGTGAGCGCCAGCGCGTCGGCCAGTGCGGCGAGAACCTGCGGCGACGGGTTGCGATCGCGGCCCTGTTCGAGCCGGGTGATGTATTCCACGCTGAC
>JABFXT010000760.1 GCA_013361595.1 Nocardia sp.
GTGTGCTCTTCCGATCTGTTGCGTTAGCGTGGGACACGAAGGCCTCCGGGTTGGTGAAGCGGTTCCTAGACAGCTCCACTTCACAACCGGGGGCCTTCACCTGTCACATCGACTCACCCGCGTGGGGCGGGACAACCTCCCCGGACATCACAGCTAGGCGCACCCGCGCCGGGCGCGCACAGCGCCTCACTGCCGCCGAAGGGCTGCCGAAGGGCGTCTACTAGGCTCTATCCGTGCCGCGGGTTCGTTCCCGCCGGCGGGTGGCACCCGCCCGCCGTTCCTTCGAACTCCAGGAGTAGAGCCCTGACCGCCCCGGAACCCACCGATTCCACCCCGGCCGGCCTGGTCGTACTCGCCTCGGGGACCGGTTCACTGCTGCGTGCGCTGATCGAGGCCACGGCGGATGCCGCGTATCCGGCCCGGATCCGCGCGGTGGGTGTGGACCGGGAATGTGCCGCCGTCGAGCATGCCGAGGCGGCGGGTATCCCCGTCTTCCGGGCCGTCGTCGGTGATCACCCCGACCGCGCCGCCTGGGATACCGCGCTCACCGGGACAGTGGCCGGATATTCGCCCGACCTGGTGGTATGCGCCGGATTCATGAAGTTGCTGGGACCGGCGTTCCTGGACCGTTTCGGTGGCCGGATCATCAATACCCATCCCGCCCTGCTACCCGCTTTTCCCGGGGCGCACGGAGTGCGGGACGCGCTGGCCTACGGGGTCCGGGTCACCGGTACCACGGTGCATCTGGTCGATTCCGGTGTGGACACCGGCCCGATCCTGGCCCAGGAGGCCGTCCGGGTCGATCCGGCGGAAGACGAGGCGGGACTGCACGAGCGCATCAAAATCGTGGAGCGGCGGTTACTGGTGGAGGTTGTCGCCGCCGTCGCGACCCGCGGAATTGTCTCCGATGGACGAAAGGCAGTTATCCCTGATGAGCGAGTACTCCGGTGAGTGAACGTACGCCGATCCGCCGGGCGCTGGTGAGCGTCTACGACAAGACCGGGCTCGTGGAGCTGGCGAGCGCGTTGCACGCGGCCGGGGTGGAGCTGGTATCCACCGGGTCCACGGCGGCGCGGATCGCGGACGCCGGTGTACCGGTGACCGAGGTCGAACAGTTGACCGGGTTCCCGGAAACCCTGGACGGTCGGGTCAAAACGCTGCATCCGCGGGTGCACGCGGGCATCCTGGCCGATACCCGCAAACCCGAACATCTGGACCAGCTCACCGAACTGGGTATCGAGGCGTTCCAGCTGGTGGTGGTGAACCTCTACCCGTTCAGCGCGACCGTCGCCAGTGGGGCGGGCCCGGACGAATGCGTCGAGCAGATCGATATCGGCGGACCGTCGATGGTGCGCGCGGCGGCCAAGAATCATCCGTCGGTGGCCGTGGTGGTGAACACCGGCGATTACGACGAGGTGCGTAAGGCGGTGGCCGAAGGCGGTTTCACGCTGTCGGAACGTACCGTCCTGGCCGCGAAGGCTTTCCAGCACACCGCGAGCTATGACGTGGCCGTGGCGAACTGGATGGCGTCGACACTGGTCGAAAAGGTTTCCGACGACGCGGAATTCCCGTCGTGGATCGGGGCGGTCTGGGATCGTTCGGCAGTTCTGCGCTACGGCGAGAATCCGCATCAGCGGGCGGCCCTCTACACCGACGGCGACGGGGGGCGCGGTCTGGCGCGGGCGCAGCAGTTGCACGGCAAGGAGATGTCGTACAACAACTACACCGACGCCGATGCCGCTCGGCGTGCCGCCTACGACCACACCGCACCCGCGGTGGCGATTATCAAGCACGCCAACCCGTGCGGTATCGCGACGGGTGCGGATATCGCGGAGGCACATCGGAAGGCGCACGCCTGCGACCCGGTGAGCGCGTACGGCGGCGTCATCGCGACCAACCGTGAGGTGTCGGTGGCGATGGCCCAGCAGGTGGCCGAGATCTTCACCGAGGTGATCGTCGCGCCGTCCTACGCCGACGGCGCCGTCGAGGTGCTCCAGCGCAAGAAGAACATCCGGATCCTGGTCGCGGACGCACCCGAGCCTTCGGGAGCCGAGCACCGGCCGGTCAGCGGCGGGCTGCTGGTGCAGGAGCGTGATGTGATCGACGCCGACGGTGACGATCCGGCGAATTGGACGCTCGCGGTCGGTGAACCCGCCGACGCGGCGACCCTTGCCGATCTCGAATTCGCTTGGCGCGCCTGCCGGGCGGTGAAATCCAACGCGATCCTGCTGGCGCAGGACGGGGCATCGGTGGGCGTCGGTATGGGGCAGGTCAACCGGGTCGATTCGGTGCGGCTCGCCGTACAGCGGGCCGGTGATCGCGCCGCGGGTTCGGTCGCGGCCTCGGATGCGTTCTTCCCGTTCCCCGACGGTCCGCAACTGCTGCTCGAAGCCGGTATCCGGGCCATTGTCCAGCCGGGCGGTTCGGTGCGCGATCAGGACACCATCGACGCCGCCCGCGCCGCGGGGGTGACCATGTACTTCACCGGGTCGCGTCACTTCGCTCACTGATACCCGGGACCGCCGGCACCTTCGCTCGCTGTGAGCCAGAAGTGCCGGCGGTCCGCGGCGTGCCGGACGACTGTGGGCGGATACACGGCGGAATCGGTATGCGCGGGTCGGGTGTGCCGTATGGGGCGAACGACAACGCGGCGAGCGCAGCTGCCGATCCGACATCCCGCCCGGTATCCCGCTCCGGGCGGTCATCGCTGGGGTGCGTGTGGTTCCGACCGAACCGGTCAGTGCGCCGTTACATGCATCTCGGGGTAGCCCCGCACGACGAGAAGGTTGCAAGCTCGACCAGGGCCGACCCGGTGAACAATCCGTCGGCGACCGCGCCGTTCGCCGTCTCCGGGACGGATACCGTAGCGGGGGCGGCCGGTTCGAGCGGCAGTCCCGCTTCGGCCGCCGCGCCACCGGTTCCGGCGAACGTGCCGATCGCCATCGCCGTGGTGATCACTCCGTAGCCGAGTTTCTTGCGCATTTCGTAGTCCCTTTCGAAGGATGTGCACGACCCTCTGTCCGCACGGGAAGACGCTATGGCCGGCCGGGCCCGCCGGGCAGCCGCGACTTGTGGTGCCGGTATTTCTCGGGTCACGAATCTCGTTGTGTCACACGATGTATTTCACCGGGACCCGGCACTTCGCCCACAGGCATCGGCAAGCGTGGCAAACGCAGTGTGGCCCCTCGTTCGTTGTGGAACGAGGGGCCACACTGCGTGGGGCGACTGTCCGTCGGTCGAGCCAAGGCGGAATGAACAGGCGGTCGGCTGTGCCGGACAATACGACCGGCACAGCGATCCGACACCGACGCCCGGTGATCTGACCGAGACAGGTGTGGTCCGCGGGTAAGCGGCGCCAAAGGGGGCCGGTCTCGGTTGCGGCCGCAGCGGCTGGAACTCTCACACTGCCCCGTCGAAAAGCGGCAGCACATCGGCGAGCCGGGATTGTCGTGCTCCAGCGCCTGCCTCGTGCGGTCGAGCAGAGAGGCTACAGCTGACGAGGGGCTCGCACGGATTAAGAACCGCCGAAAATGTACCCGAGGATGAGGAACACGCTTGCGGCCGCCTGGGCCGAACCGCTGGAAATCGGGCCGCCCAGCGAAGATCCGCTGGGCCCGTGGCCGGCAGCGGAGCCGGTGGAAGCATCCTGCACCGTGCGCGGTGCGGCGGCGTCCAGCGGCAGTCCGGCTGCGGCCGCCGTCCCGGCGCCGGTCACCGAACCGGCCGCGATGGTCAGCGCGGCGATACCCCCGACGAGAACTTTTTGCATCTTCGTGTCCCTTTCCTGCGGTTGTGGGCACAACCGGCGTACATACGAGAAGGACGCTATGCGCGATTCCGGTCACCGGTAAGCCGCGAGTTCCACCGCCCAAGTTTCTGGGGGGATGGGATATTTCGAGAGCAGGAGGCGCTGCGACGGATCGGTGGCCGGGTCAGCCGGCACTGAGCACTCGGCGGTCGCCCAGCGGTGCGTCCAGCTGGATCTCCAGCGTGCCGAAAACCGCCATCATCACGCACATCTTGTCGGCCGAGTCGGCGCGCGTGCCACTGCGGAGTTCGACGGTGACCGCGCTGTCGTTCTCGCTGACCTCTGCGTTCACGCCGTAGCATTCCGGCACACCCGATTCGAAGTGGACGGCGATGCGGTCGGCTGCCACGCGGGTCCACGATGTGAACGGTATGGGGTGGGCACCCACGATCGTGGGGTCGGCGGTGAATATCCTGCCCGGATCGGCACCGGGGTCCTCGGTGGGGGTGCCGGGTTCGGCCGGTGCGGGTACCGAAGTCGTAGCGGGCGAAGGGCCCGGCTCCGGGGTGGCCGTTCTGTCGCTACCGCACGCGGTGACCGCGAGGACGGCGCCGAAAGCCAGAATTGCCGTGAATCCCCGCAGTGTGACCATGGGCACCACTGTAGTGGGCCCGGATCGGCGGACGGTCCGTGCGCGGGAGGCCCGGCGCGGTCGAACGCCCGGACCGCGATACGCGGTGCCGGGCGTCGGGGGAAGGTGGAGTCGGTTCAGCGGCTGGTGAAGGGCAGCAGCGCCATTTCGCGCGCGTTCTTCACCGCGACCGCGACCTGCCGCTGCTGCTGCGGGGTCAGTCCGGTGACCCGGCGACTGCGGATCTTGCCGCGATCGGAGATGAAAGTACGCAGCAGGTTGACGTCCTTGTAGTCGACCGTCTCGATACCCGCGGCGATGAGTGGGTTCTTCTTGGGCCGGCGGGCCTGTTCGGCGCGGACCTTCTTCGACGGGCCTCGTTTGACTGCCATATGACCGGTTCCTAACTCACGAGATCGGTGGGGTTACCAGCTCGATTTGTGCACACCGGGCAACTCTCCTCGATGTGCCATCTCACGTACACGCACACGCGATAGGCCGAACTTCCGGAGATAACCGCGCGGTCGCCCGTCGGCAGTGTCCCGATTGCGCAATCGTACCGGACTGGCGTCCCGGGGTAGCCGGCGCAGGGCGGCCTGGGCGGCCGCGCGCTCGTCCTCCGGTGTGGTCGGCTTCCGGATCGCCTCTTTCAGTTCGGCTCGTCGTTCCGCGTAGCGGGCGACGACCGCGTGACGCTGCTCGTTCCGGGCGATCTTGGATTTCTTGGCCATCAGCGCTCCTCCCGGAAATCGACGTGACGGCGGACCACGGGGTCGTATTTGCGCAGGACCATGCGGTCGGGGTCGTTACGGCGGTTCTTGCGGGTGACGTAGGTGTATCCGGTGCCCGCCGTGGAGCGGAGTTTTATCACCGGGCGGATATCGGTCGATTTCGATGCCATCGGTCGGCTCAGATCCGGGTTCCGCGGGCACGGAGACGGGCCACCACGGCCTCGATCCCGTCCCGGTCGATGGTTTTGATGCCTTTGGCGGATACGTCGAGAGTTATCCGGCGGCCCTCGCTGGGCAGGTAGTAGGTCTTGCGCTGGATGTTCGGATCCCAGCGCCGACCGGTGCGTTTGTGTGAATGCGAGACGGCCTTGCCGAATCCGGGCTTGCGGCCGGTGACCTGACAGTGCGCCGACATACGGTTCCCTCCGACGGTGAACGATGATGACAATCGTTTTCGACAACGATCGATCGACACTGTAGCGTGTGCGCCGTCGTAATTGAAAATCATTACCGAAAGGGTAGTGGTGTCCCATTCCGCGCAACTCCCAGAAAACATCGGTCCCGCAGACCGTCGCACGCCGGTCGTGGTGGTCGCGGGCCTGCACGGTGACCCTGCCGAGTCCGTCGATCTCGTAGCGGACGCGCTCGGCGCGGCCCCCGGCACAGTGGTCGTGCACCACGACCTCGCCGACCTCGGCGAGGGAATCGTGCGACGCACCGTCCGCCGTGGCGGCACGACGACGGTCTCGGTGCACGAACTCGCCCACGGCTGTGTCTCCTGCACGTTGAAGGCGGACCTGCTGCCCTTGCTCTGCACCCTCGCGGCCCGCGATTCGGTGCACCGGATCGTGCTCGCGCTGGACCCGGCCGTCGAAGCGGAGTCGGTCTGCCGCGGCATCGAAGAGGTGATCGTCGCCGGGGTGGTCGGCCGGGTGGACGGCACCGCCGCCCGGGATGTCCGGGTCGCCGGTGTGGTCACCGGTATCGACGCCCGCACCTGGCTCGCGGCCGCCACCGGGGACGAGGCCTTGGACGAACTCGGCTGGGCGTGGGCCGACGACGACCGTACTGTCGCCCAATTGGCGGTCGGTCAGGTCGATTTCGCGGATGCCCTGGTGATCACCGGTGGCGATGCCGTGGACCCGCTCGAACGGGCCCGCCTCGGTGCGGTCCTGTCCCGGTTGCTTCCGCGTGCTCCGGCGTTGTGGGCCGGTGCGGCGGCCGCGGTGACACCGGATGCGGTCGAGGACATGCTCATCCGGATACCCGCCGGGTCCCGCCGCGGGCGGGTCTTCGACGCACACGCCCCGCTACTGCGCGGTGAGCCGCCGCTGGGCCCGGAACACGGCGTGGAGCTGGTCGAATTCGCTTCGCGCCGGCCGTT
>JABFXT010000231.1 GCA_013361595.1 Nocardia sp.
ATTCCACCGGTCCGCATCTGCATTTCGAGATCATTCTGAACGGACAGCACGTCGATCCGCAGCGCTGGCTGGCCCTGCACGGGCTGTCGTACAACTGAGCCCATATCCGCGTCTGGGCAAATCCACAGAATTCAGCGAACGCGCGGACTTCAGCGATGCAGGGATGTGACTTACACCGCTGTAACGCCAGGTAAATCGATTTCTCTCAGCAGAATAGAACCCCGCGTTATGTTTACGTTCATCTTCTGTTAACCTTTCGCAATCATTCTGTGATTCGCCAGACAACAAACCGCAAGTTTGTTTGCCGCACGGTTATCACCGCTATCCGAATATCCCGATGCGGCGGCTCCCCCGGCGCCGGCACCCGGCCGGTGCGCGGTGCACTGCGCCACCGAGCGTGGACAACTGAATCTCCTCTTTCACAACACGAATCACAAAAGAAGCAGCGCACAACGGCGTCGACGAGCGATATACGCGGCGGCGTGGTACCCCCGCGCTGTCGGAGCTTTCCCGATGCATCTACGAAAACTGTTGCCCCTCGTCGCCGTAGCCGCCGCCGTCGTCATCCCGGCCCAGGCACACGCGGACACCCCCATCTCGGGTGTGCCCGTGGAGTTGCAGGATCCCGCGCGGCAGGTCCAGCAGCAGGCCTTCCAATGGCAGCAGCAGCTGCCGCAACCGCAGCAGGACCAGCTCCAGCAGTTCGTGCAGCCGCTACCGCAGCCGCTCCCGGAACTGCTGGTGCCCCCGGTCTTCTCCAACGACCTGGACGGCTGGATCCGCAACGCACTGCACGTACTCGGACAGCGCGGTATCCCGGCCAGCTACGACGGCATCCACCGCAACGCCCTGCGCGAATCCGGCGGCAACCCGCGTGCGATCAACCTCTGGGACTCCAACGCCGCGGCGGGTATCCCGTCCAAGGGACTCATGCAGGTCATCGATCCCACCTTCACCGCCTACCATGTGGACGGCACCTCGTGGGATATCTACGACCCGGTCGCCAATATCGCGGCGGCCTGCAATTACGCGGCGCACCGCTACGGCTCCATCGACAACGTGTTCGGGGCCTACTGATCCGGCGAACCGGATGGACTCCGCGGCGGGCGGTGCGGGTGAACGCGCCGCCCGCCGTGGTTCTCAGATGCCGATCCGGCCCTCGACAGCGGCGAGACCGATATCCGAACGGTAGTGGCCGCCGGTCAGTTTGATCCCGGCCAAGCGGTCATAGGCGGCCTCCCGGGCCGCGACCAGATCGGCGCCGGTACCGACGACACTGAGCACCCGGCCACCCGCGGATACCAGCGCGCCGTCCGCCCGCAGTGCCGTTCCGGCGTGCAGCACGGTGGCCGCGTCGTCGGCCGCCGCGTCCGCGGCGCCGGTGATGAGATCACCGGAGCGCGGGCGGGCCGGATAGTATTCCGCGGCCAGCACGACGGTCACCGCGGCGCCGTCCCGCCAGCGCGGCGCGGGCACATCGGCCAGCGTCCCGGTCGCGGTGGCGTACAGCAGTTCCCCGATCGGGCTCTCCAGCAGCGACAACACCGCCTGCGTCTCCGGATCACCGAAGCGGCAGTTGAACTCCACGACCGCGGGACCGGCCTCCCCCATCGCCAGCCCGGCATACAGCAGACCGCTGAAAGATTCGCCACGCCGGACCAGCTCGGCGGCGACCGGCGCGACCACATCGTCGACGATCTGCGCTACCGCGCCCGCCGGCAGCCACGGCAGCGGTGTATAGGCACCCATGCCGCCGGTATTGGGCCCCGTATCGCCGTCACCGACCCGCTTGTGATCCTGCGCGGGCAGCAGCGGCACCACCGTCTCCCCGTCGACCAGGCAGAACAGCGAAACCTCCGGCCCGTCCAGGAACGACTCCAGCAGCACCGGATGGCCCTGTTCGAGCAGCTCCGCGGCATGCCCGCGGGCCGCCGAACGATCCGCGGTCACCACCACGCCTTTACCGGCGGCCAGTCCGTCGTCCTTCACGACCCAGGTCGGGCCGAAACGATCCAGCGCCGCATCCAATTCGGCCGGAGTGTCCACGATCTCGCTGTGCGCGGTACGCACCCCCGCCGCCGCCATCACATCCTTGGCGAACGCCTTCGACCCCTCGATCCGGGCCGCGCCGGCCGATGGACCGAAACAGGCGATCCCCGCCGCGCGCACCGCATCGGCGACCCCCAGCACCAGCGGCACCTCCGGACCGATCACCACCAGATCCGCGGCCACCTCCCCGGCCAGCGCGGCCACCGACTCCCCGGAACTCGGGTCCACGGGCCGCACCTGCGCGTGCTGGGCGATACCGGCGTTACCGGGCGCGGCGACGATCGCGCTCACGGCCGGATCACGGCGCAGCGCAAGGACGAGGGCGTGTTCACGGGCTCCGGAACCGATGACGAGTACTCGCACCCGGACAGCTTATAGGTGCGGTACCGGCCGCCGTCGGGGCAGCCTCGACCCCCGGTCCGGCCCGGTACCAGCGTGTTCATCACGCCGGCCGCCAACTGTGGATGATGGTGGAAACACCCTGAACGGGTGGGTAACCCGCGCGCCGGGCCCCAGCGACCCGGGCGCGCGTACACGGGAGGACACGCGATGGGGCTGATGGACGGAATCATGGGGAACGCCGGACAGGTGGAGCCGGCCCGGGCCCAACAGGAATACCAGCGGTTGCTCGGCAACGGCGAACAGGTCTACTCCGCCTATATCCTGGTCCGCGACGCCATGCTCTTCACCAACCGGCGGCTCATCCTCATCGACAAGCAGGGCCTGTCCGGCCGGAAGGTGAGCTACCACAGCATCCCCTACCGCTCGATCACCCATTTCGCGGTGGAAACAGCGGGTACCTTCGATCTGGACGCGGAACTGGTGCTGTGGATCGCCGGCACCGACACACCCCTCCAGAAGAAGTTCAACCGCCAGGTCGACATCTACGAGGTCCAGGGCATCCTGTCCCATTTCGTCGGAGCGTGATGCGTGACCTCCGCCTTCGCTGAACGCATGGCGCGGGTTCGTCAGGTGCGACACCGGAGGCGACGCGACAAGCACTAGTCTCGCCTCATGGCTTCTGTTTTCAGTGCGATCATCGCGGGTGACCTGCCGGGCCGGTTCGTGTGGGAGGACGACGAATTCGTCGGGTTCCTCACCATCGCGCCGGTGACCGCGGGACACACCCTTGTGGTGCCCCGCAAGGAGATCGACCAGTGGCAGGACCTCGACCCCGACGTCTTCGCGCGCCTCAACCGGGTGGCGCAGAAGGTCGGGCAGGCCGTGCGCGCGGCCTGGGACGCGCCGCGCGCCGGACTTCTCATCGCGGGGCTCGAGGTCCCGCATCTGCACGTCCACGTGTTCCCCGCGTTCACCATGGGTAATTTCGATATATCCGGGGCCGACCCGAACCCCACGCCGGAATCCCTCGACGACGCGCAGGCGCGGATCAAACAGGCATTGCGCGACCTCGGCTACGGCGCGAACGTTCCCGCCTGATCGGCGTCGGCCCGGCCCGGCGACCGGACTTGCCGCTACGTGTCCCGGCCGGGGCCCTCGCCCACAACGTCACGTGCCGTAACGGGCGGTTCCGGCCGGTCGCGCGGTAACCGCACCGTGAAAGTGGTGCCCACTCCGGGTTCGCTGTGCACTTCCACGGAGCCGCCGTGCGCGGCCACCAGCGCGGCCACGATCGACAACCCCAGCCCGGTACCGCCGCTGCCGCGGCTGCGCGAATCGTCGGCTCGATAGAACCGTTCGAAAACCCGCGACGCCTGATCCGGCGCCATCCCCGGACCGGTATCGGACACGTCGAGCCGCACATCGTCGCGCTCGGGAGTCAGCCGGACGGTCACCGTGGCATCGGACGGTGTGTGCACAAGCGCGTTGTTCAGCAGATTCGCCAGCACCTGCCGGATACGGGCCGCGTCGCCCGGTACCTCGGCGGTGCCGGAACCGGGCCGCACCTCGAAACGGATCGTATTCTCCGGGTCCCGCCGGCCCTGGGCGGTCGCGACCGCGCGCGCACTGTGTACAGCGTCGCTGGTCAAGGTCAGCAGGTCGACGGGGGCTTGCTCCACCGGACGCTCGGCGTCGAGGCGGGCCAGCATCAACAGATCCTCGACCAGCAGCCCCATCCGTTTCGACTCGCGCTCGATCCGGTCCAGCAGCATATCCGTATCGCCGGTGGCACCCTGCCGGTACAACTCGGCGAAACCCTTGATCGTGGTCAGCGGCGTCCGCAACTCGTGGCTGGCGTCGGCGACGAAGCGGCGCATCTTCTCCTCCGACCGCCGCGCCGCCTCCTCCGATGCCTCGGTCGCGGCGAACCCGCGCTGGATCTGCGCCAGCATCGAATTCAACGACTGCGCCAAACGGTCGACCTCGGTGTTGGTTCCGCGCACCGGCACCCGGCGATGCAGATCCCCGGCCGCGATATCGGCGGCGGTCTCCTCCACCTCGACAAGCGGGCGCAGACTGCGTCTGATCACGAAATACGCGGCCACCGCCAGCACCGCCAGCACCAATGCCCCGATCACCAGCTGCAGGACCACGAGCCGCTCGACGATCGCCTCGGTATCGTCCAGACGCTGCGCCACCACGCTGGTGCCCCGGGAATTCTCCGTATAGCGAACGCGCCACTGCCCCGAATCGCCGTCGACCGACCCGGTGGTGAAACTCCCCGGCCGCATATCCCGCGGCAGCTCCGGCGCCCCGTTGCCGACATCGGATTGGAGATACAGCTTGCCGGAATCATCCTCGACCCGTGCGTAATACGGCACCGGCGGTCGCTCCCGGCCGGGCTCGCCCGGCAACGGCAACGGTGGCCGGCTCCCGGGTCGCGCCCAGGTCTGTGCCTGCTCCTGCAACTGCTGATCCACCCGGTCGATCAACGCCGCGCGCAAAGCCGAGGTCACCGCCACCCCCGACGCCAACAATCCCGCCGCCGCCAGCGCGACCAAGGCGAGAACCAGCGTCACCCGCAGCGGCACCGCCGCGAGCCGACCGGCCATACCCTTCTGCCGGGCCGGAGCGGACGTCGTCCCGGCGGGCAGATCCGCGGGGCTCACGACCGACCGGCGGATTCGCGCATCACGTAGCCGACTCCGCGCAAGGTGTGGATCAATCGCCGCGGACCTGTATCGACCTTCTTACGCAGATACGACACATAGGTCTCCACCACCCCGACCTCCCCGCCGAAGTCGTAACGCCAGACATGATCGAGAATCCGCGGTTTGCTCAGCACAGTCCCCGCATTCACCATGAAATACCGCAACAGCGTGAACTCGGTAGGCGACAGCGCCACCGGCTCTCCGGCCTTGAACACCTCATGCGTATCGTCGTCCAGCTCGATATCGGCGAAACGGATCCGCGACCGCTCACGCGCCGGCGCACTCGCCCCGGCCCGGCGCAGAATCACCCGCAGCCGGGCCACGACCTCCTCCACACTGAACGGCTTGGTGACATAGTCGTCGGCGCCCAACGTCAAACCGGTCACCTTGTCCTGGATATCGTCACGGGCGGTCAGGAACAACACGGGCGCATCGATACCGTCGGCCCGCAGCCGCCGCAGCAGCCCGAACCCGTCCATCCCCGGCATCATCACATCGACGATCAACGCGTCGGGCCGGAACCCGCGCGCCACATCCAACGCCTGCGCCCCATCGGCCGCCGACGCCACCTCGAACCCCTGGAACCGCAAACTCACGGTCAGCAACTCGACGATCATCGCCTCGTCATCGACGACCAGCACCCGGGCCTCCGGTGCTCCGCCCTGCGCACCACTCATGCCACCCATACTGACCCACCCCGCTGGCATCACCCTGCGCACTCGCTGTGAACAAGCTGTGCTCATTTGCCCCGCCTTCGGCGGGCGGGTCGGGGCCCTATTAACCCCGGTTCTTCACTCCTCCGCTCCTCCGCTTCGCTCCCCCGCTCCGTCGCTCCAGAACCGGGGCGGGCCCCACTGTGTTTATTTGCCCCGCCTTCGGCGGGGCGGGCGGGGCCCTCGTGACCCCGGTTCTTCACTCCGGCGCTCAGTCGCTGCGCTCCATCGCTCTGTCGCTCCAGAACCGGGGCGGGCCCCGCCCACACATGCCGGCCATCCGGGAGTAGATGAATGGTGTGGATACGCATGCCGACGATCGGAAGTAACCAACAGCTGTGGGTTCGGATGCCGACCCACTCGGAGTAGACGAAGCCCGCGGATCCGCATGCCGACGATCCGGAGTAGCAATAGATGCGGATGCGGGTCCGCATGTCGACCGTCCGGAGTAGCTGAAGCCCGCAGGTCCGCATGCCGACCATCCAGCAGCAGAACCAGAACCAAGGTCCGCATGCAGACCTGCACACACCGCGAGCCCGCATGCAGACCGGGCCGTCGAATGCCACCGCAACCCGCATGAGTCGAGTTTTACGAGACACCTCAAAGGTTGAGGCCCGTCTCGCCGTTCAGGCCTCGAAAGCGCATGAGCCGAAGGCTCGAGTCTCGAGGCCGGAACGG
>JABFXT010000830.1 GCA_013361595.1 Nocardia sp.
CCGAGACGGTGACATCGAGGGCACGCGATCCACGCGCACCGGAGAGCTCCGCGGTGAACGTACCGTCGGCGCCGATCAACCGCGCGGCGCCGGGCCGGTTCATCCCGGCGAACCGCTCGACGATCTGCGCGAAAACCCGATCGGTCTGCTGACCGGGCCATCCGGTCAACAGCCGGGGGACCAGCGTCTGGGCGAACAGGACGCGCTCGGGCCGGTTACGTTGCAAGGACAGGTGGACCGTGATGGTGTCCGGCGCCATCCGGATCTCGAGCAGTCTGCTGCCGTCCGCGTCGCGGACCTGGATCCGCTGCTCGGACCCCAGCGGTTCGACCGGCCAGAGGCGCGCACCCGGGCGTTCCAGCGCCGCGCCGAGCAGTGCCGTCACGGCCGCCCTGGATTCGTCGCCGAGGCCGGGCGCCTGGGAGAGCGCTGCACCGATCCGGGTGGCGGGATCCACCGGATGCCCGGCGTCGGGATGGGCGCGGGCATCGAGATCTGCTGCCTGCGTGCGGAGCTCGGCCAGCGATTCGACAGCGCGGACGATCGGATCCACCGCCATGACCCGCGCACACATCTCGGCCGTCCGGTCGGCGAACAGGAATCTTCGCGGATCGTCGGGCGACAACGGTGAAGACTGCTGTTGCTGCGCCTGCCCCAGCAGATTGTGCACCTGATCGGGGCTCAGCCGTTCTCGTTCGATACCCAGGAACCGGGCCAGCGCGTTCCACGCTTCGTTCCGCTCGTCGGCCAATTGTTTCACCAGTGGCGATCCCGGCACCAAACGCGTGGAATCGATGGAGCGTTCGAAGGCGAGCATCTCACAGATGGCCCCCTGGTATGAGGCTCGCTCGTAGGTGTCGATCGCGGCTGCGAGAATATCGATTCGGCTGTCCCACCTGTGGTACTCCTCGAGCGCGGAGACCTGAGCGCGAGCACGCGGATCAGTGGACCGGCGGAGGAGTTCCAGCGCACCGGACGCCGGGGTGAGTTCCGCCAGTTCTTCGTCCGATAATCCGGACAGCTCCGCACGGGCGCGCTCTCGGAGTTCCTCGGCCTGCCCCGTCTCTGCCACCAGTTGCCGCAGCCGAACCTCGAAATCGAACGTGATATCCGGCCCGGCCTTCGCCGACTCTTCCTCCGGGCCTGATTCTGCGCGCCGGTAGCCGTTCGCATCGTCCCAGGCCCATCGGTAGAACTCGGCGTAGGTAGGTGCGGACAGACGAGGCCCGATACGGTCCAGTAGCGGCCGCAACGCAGCGGTCCCCGCTTCCCGGGCGAGAGCCGTCTCCGACTCGGAAGGCACTCTGTCGCCGCCGACTCCGCCGAGAACATGACGGTATGCCGCAGTGTAGACGCTTTCGAACGGCCCCGGCGGCTCGGTGTCGTAACCGAGTTCTCGCAGTTGCCGCAGGGTCTCGGCGCCCTCGGCCTGCGCCTGTACCTCCTCCGCGAGCCGCGACTCCACATACTCCGACCGGTTCGACTCCAACAGCTCCCGCGCGGCACTGCCAGCCGGTGCTCGGCGCGCTTCCAGAACATGGAACGCGGATGCGGTCAGGGCTGCGGCGAGTTCGGCGTCGGAGTGACCGGCATCGAGTACCTGGACGTTCTTCGCCGGGTAGTAGCGGTCGTCGGCATTCGCCTCCAACAGCAGCACGACCTCGTTGTCACTCAGAATCCGGTCGGCCCGACGCCCGGTCGTCGTCTCCCGCATCAATCGCCGGGCCCGCCGAATCCGCTGGTCGCCGGCCCGTTCGGCCAGGTTCAGCCAAGGCACTTCGGGCAGGTCCGACTCCGGACCGGCCTCCGGCTCACCGGCCGCCTCGACCCGCACAGCCCCGTTCCAGTCGCTGGCGGCATACCAGAATTGGCATTCCAGGTCGACCAGGTCCCCGAGTTCGGGATGAGCGGCGATCGCCTCGTCACGTCGTTGGAGGTGACCGCCGGCTTCACCGGCGATGACGACCATACGTGGCCAGTCGCCGCCGATCACGGCCACATGGTCGGTCAACAACAGCCCGGGCTCGTACTGCAGCATCGCGGACAGGTAGTCACGCGCAGCGGTTGCGTCGGCGATTGCCTCGGCTGCGGCCCTGTCGCGGGCCACGATCGCACGCCACGCGACCAGATCGCGGAACAGGAGGTCGCCATGGGTGAGCCGACGCTGGTAGGCGGGGGATTCCGGAGTGGACGGGCGCATACTGCTACGCTCGGTTTCCCTGCCGATCGCCCGATCGAGAACCGCGAGGTCACGTTCCGCGGCAGTGAGGACCATCGCCGTGCGCCGGATCTCGCGCCCACTTTCAGGTGTGGTGGGCGTATGCCGAAATGCGAGTCCGTCCTCAGCTCGGGCGGCGAGCCAGTTCCGGCGGGCATTCTTCACATACACGCCTGGTTCGCCGAGATATCCGACCGCGGAGCTTCCACTGTCGAGTTGCTCGGGCGCCTCGAGGTACGCCTGCATTTTTTCGGGGTCGGCGATCATGATCGCCAACCTGTCGCGCACCTCGCGCGCGTACTTCCCGGACATACCGCCGGTGACGAGTTCGTCCAGTTTCTCCGGTGCCGCGCAGAACTCTGCCAGCTTCGCCGGTGAGTCGAACAGCTTCGTAACCTTGTACGGAACCGCGAGGAGGACCTCCATGGCGTGGACCGCGGCCCGGTAGCCGATTGCCCGCTGTTCCGGCTCGGAGAGACTGGGGTCGGCCCGCAGAGCGTCCCTGATCGCTTTGCTGTGCGCCTCGGTATAGAGGATATGCCGACTGTCTTCCTCGGGGCCGAAACCGGACGACTTCAGCGCCTCCACGAACGACGCTTCCCGCACGAACGCCCTCGCTTCCAGGCGCAGAATCGCGTGAACGTATTCCCCGCGCGTCATTGTGTACGGGTCCGGCATGGGCAGGTCATCGGCATCACGGCCGTGCTCGTTCTCGTGCACCAGGGTGACCGCCTGGGTCAGCAGGCTTGCGTTCGTCGTGAGAACACGGGTCACCAGTTCGGCCAGCGAATAAGAACCGGCCAGATCAGGCGGCATGTTCGACACATGCCGTACCTTGACGGTCTGTGGAAGCATCTGCCGCCACTGGCTCCCGGCCTCGTCGAGCACCGACAGCACCTGGTCACCGACCGTATCGTGGGACAGACCGACCTGGAATTCGAGATCGGCGGCATCGGCCGGGGCGCCGGGGAGCTCGACGGGTTCTCCGGCAGCGTCGAACGCAACGATCCATAGACCGTTCGCATCCTCCAGTTCCCACGGCCCGACCGTGTCGTCGAGCGGGCCGAATATCTCCAGGCCCGGATCTTCTCGGCGGATCCGACCGTCCCGGTACACCACGCGGAATACGTGACCGGCCACACCGTGCTCATCGGCCTCCTCGGCCCCCACGAACACCAGCGCCGACGCGCCCTCCCGCGCATCGGCCGGAAGCCCGTTCAGGGCCTCCGCAACGCCCGCATACGGTCGTTCCCGGTCCACCGCGAGCCGGCGGACGTGCTCGGGGCCGGCCCCGGCGATATCCACGATGCGCGATACCCGCAAGCCCCGCGGGCCGACTGCCTCGGGTATGCGGCTCGGGTCGACCCAGGGCAACCGGCCCAGCACCAACTGTCCGCAGAGATTGGCGAAATGGCCGGCCGCGCGCGCACCGGTCGAATCGGGCGGCGGCGTGTAATCCGCGCGGCCGTCGTCTGTTCCGACCGCCGGGGCGGCAGGAGCGGTTATCGAGCGCGATCGCCGGCCGCGGGAGCCGCGCCGATCTATCGCTGAGCCGAACTCGGATGAAGTCTCCGCATCGCTGAATACCTGGCGCGCGGTTCCGTAGGTATGCGGTCGGCCATCGTCGTCGGTGAACGAACGCACGGACTCCCATTCGAGAGTGTCGTGGACTTCCAGATAGTGCTGATGCGCGTCCCACCGAACCCGAGTCCCGGCGGGTAGCTGTAGGTACAGCAATGCCTCCCCGGCGAACCACTCCGCCGTGTGCGTGATGAGCCGCCACCGCAGCCCGTTCTCGGGCACGATCGCGGGAACGCCCGATCCTCGGGTCGAGAGGCCGGCACCGGCGGGCACGACCGCGGCCACCGCGATCGGCTGCGACAGGGTGCGACTCTCACCTTCCGGCGCGGCCCAGGATCTCCCGGCATATCCGTAGGCGATCCCCTGGTTGCCGAAAGTCATGACTTCGCGGTCGTTCTCGGCTCTCGCGACGGCGTGCTTGGCTCTGGCGGACAGGCCGGCGAACGTTTCCGCGGACACCGCGAGCGGACCCGAATCCGCCAGGATCGTGGTCAGCCGCCCGATCTCACCGCCGAGCCACAGGTTGGCCTGGGTGTCCACCAGTGTCTCGTGGATGTACAGGAACGACCGGCACAGGTGTGCCAGTTGCGCCGGGCCCGGCTCGGCCTGCCGCTGCGTGGAGAGGAGAGCGAGCCGATCCAGCACGGCCCAGGCGTGTGTCGCGGTGAGGCCGGTGGCGGTCACGCCCCGCAGTGGCGCCACCGACTCGGCATCCGCCGAACCGGCCGCGCCGATCTCCCCGGCCAGCGACACCAGCGCCTCGGCGGCGTCCTGACGCTGGTCCGCACCCGGCAGCTGCTGGGCCGAACGCAGATCCTCCTGGGCCAGGCCGGCGGCGCGGTGCCGGAAGTCGGTGAATTCGGTGAGAGCCCGATCGAGCCGCCGCGCGGCGATGTCGAGGTCTGCCCGATCGGCGGTATCGAGCGCTTCGGTCAGCCGCACGACCCGGTCGACGGCATCGACCACCGCGACGAGTTCGGAATCGCCGCCCAGCTCGGCCAGCCGTCGCAGAGGATGCGGGAAGTCGGTCACCTCGGTCACCTGATGGAAATTCAGCAACGCGGCCAGACCGTCGTCCCAGACCGACTGCCACTGCTGAGCCTCCGCGCGCCAGTCGCCGATATCGAATCGCCGGGAAACTTCCTGCAGCACATTGATACGGGAACCGATGACCAGTCCGGACGCGAGCCGCTTCCGCAGGTCCGCCAGCAGGCGCGGCGCGGCAACGGCGGGCCACTCGTCCGCGGGCAGGAAGGACAGCATCATCTCGGCCTGCCCGAACACATCCCGCACCAGATTCGGCCAGCGCAGATGCGCCGGGTCGACCCCCAGCAGGGCACTCAGTTCGGCGCGGGCGGCGGCCAATTCCCGAGCGGTCTGTTCGCCCGGTGCGCCGTGCTCAGGGCCGAGTGAGGGCGCCGCTGTGACCGGGGAGAGGTCGTCGGTGCCGGGAGAGACCGTGCCCGACAAGCTCACTGCCGGCAGCTGCCCTGTCGAACCCTCGTCGAGTTCGAACCAGAATGCCTCGTAGCCCTCCGACACGTTTCGGCCGGATCGTTGCGACAGGGCGTCCAGCAGCTCGGCCGCCCATTCACCGTCCACCGTCTCGCCCGCTCGGTTCACCGATGCGGAGTCCACCACCGGACCGACCGATTCGAATCGCAGCACCCGTTGCCCCTGGATACCACTCACCTCGGCGAGGAGGAACCCCCGCTCACTGGCGTCCAGCAACCGGGCGGCCTGCTCCGAAACCAGCAGTTCGGCAGCGTCGACCTGCGCGGCGGGCCAGTCCCGCAGGAGCTCCCGGATCTGCTGACGGGCCTGCCGCACCGTCTCCGGACCCCGCACGAACAGCCGCATGGGCTCGGCCGGGTGCGCGGGAGCCGCGGGGGAGGATTCCAGGACGAAGACGTCCGGATCGCCGGCGGCCGCCGGCCGATAGCCTGGGTTCGGTTGCCAGTATCGCGGCAGTTGGTCGGCAATGGCGGCGAAATCGCCCCGCCAAATCTGCGCGGGAATCTCGAAAGTGCCCATGATGCGTTCGCCGCGCAACCCACCCGGCCAATGCACGGAGATCACGCCACCGGTCTCGTCGACCACCCCGAAGCCGCCCGGAGCATCGATGACGTGGATCCGATGAACCTCGGACACATTCGCTGTCGCGTGGTCGAGCGCCATCGATTTTCCGTAATCGGCGGCACGCTGCACGCGTACGGTGGAGTAGACGACCTCGCCGTCACGTTGCACAACCGGAAGGAAGCCTTCCGCCCACACCTCGGGGCCGGGGCGC
Source organism: Nocardia sp. (assembly GCA_013361595.1). Lineage (GTDB taxonomy): Bacteria > Actinomycetota > Actinomycetes > Mycobacteriales > Mycobacteriaceae > Nocardia. The sequence continues at coordinate 6,090 of JABFXT010000830.1, forward strand.
TGGTCACCACGAAACAGCAGACCTCCCCCGACGCGCCATCCCGACCGTAGATAGTCGGCCGAGGCTTTTGCCCACCGCCTACGGATCAGATCGAGGTCGATCTCCGTATTCGCCGCCGAGGCGAGCAGTACATCCTCGGGCAGCTGCGCGATGTTCGGGTGCCACCGCACCGGCGCCGACAGACCGTCGAGGATCGCCCGCACCACTCGGGCACCGTCGGACGGGTCGACCGGGCTCCTGGTATCGGCCGGAGTCCCTCCGCCGGACGGCGCCGACTCCGGGGTCCCGGCCCGAATTCCCTCGTCCGCGTGCGCACCGGTGCCCCGAGGGATCTGCGGGTCGCGGGCGAAAAAGACATCCTGACCGTCCCGCGGTCCCGATGCGCGGCGCCTGCCGGAGGTA
>JABFXT010000524.1 GCA_013361595.1 Nocardia sp.
GACCAGAAGTTTCGGACGCCCCTCAGGCCGCAACGGCGCGGCCCCGTTCGGCCGAGCAGGCCCGGGATCTGATGGCGGCGATCGAGATCGGCACCCGGCAGGGCCGTAAGCCGATGCCCGCCGCGGAATCCGGCGCCGGTAGCACGGCGGCGGATGGCGCATCCCCGGATGAACAGGAAGGCTAAGTGTCCACTTCCACACAAGGTGACCTGAACTGGCTGCTCGACGATCTCGTCGAGCGACTCGCGGGGGTCCGCCTCGCGGTCGTACTGTCCACCGACGGAATGCTGCTGGGCCACTCCTCGAAAATGGATCGCACCGAGGCGGAGCATTTCGCCGCGATGTCCTCCACCCTGCACGGGCTGGCGCGCAGCGCCGGCGCGCGCTTCGAGGGTGGCGCGGTACGGCAGGCCGTGATCGAACTCGATCGCGCCGTCCTGTTCGTCACCTCGGCCGGTGACAACGCCTGCATCGCCGTACAGGCCGCCGCAGACGCCAATCTCGGCATGGTGGCCTATGAGATGAACCTCACCGTTCAGCGGGTCGGCAGCCATCTGTCGACCGGCTCCCGCGGTGGGGCCGGGGCCGAACCCCAGTAACCGCGGAAACAACACAGACGCGATGACGGGTATACAGGCATGACCGGGCAGCGGGAACCCTGGTTCGACGACGACGCCGGACCTCTGGTGCGGCCGTACGCCATCACCAAGGGTCGTACTGTGGGCGCGGGACACGACCTGGATATGCTCACTGTCGTGGTCAAAGCTCGTGGTGCGCCGTCGTTGCGCCGGACCGAACCCGAGTACACCGATATCGTGCACCTGTGCACGGAAGCACAAACCGTGGCGGAGGTGGCAGCCGCCTTGAAACTGCCGCTGGCGGTGACCAAGATTCTCGTCGGAGATCTGATCGGTGACGGCCATCTGATCTTCCGGGCTCCCGTGCAGATGGAGTCCGGTCCCGGCGACTTCAACATATTGCGAGCGGTACTGGATGGAATCCGAAAAATTTGACCCTGCCCGGATGGACCCCGGGGCGCCGGCACTTGCTGCGTCGGTGAAGGTCCTCATCGCCGGTGGTTTCGGCGTCGGCAAGACCACCATGGTGGCCTCGATCAGCGAGATCCCGCCGCTGCGTACCGAGGAGATGATCACCGAGCTCAGCACCGGGATCGATGATCTGTCCGGTGTCGAGTCCAAGACCACCACCACGGTGGCGCTGGACTTCGGCCGGATCACCATCGACAAGGATCTGGTGCTCTACCTGTTCGGTACTCCCGGACAGGATCGCTTCTGGTTCCTGTGGGACGAACTGGCCCGGGGTGCGCTGGGCGCGGTGGTACTGGCCGATACCCGGCGGCTGGGTAATTCCTTCGCCGCCATCGACTATTTCGAGCGGCGCGGCCTGCCCTTCCTGATCGCGGTGAACTGTTTCGACGGCGCGCCGCGGTACACGATCGACGAGGTCCGCGACGCGCTCGATCTCGATCCGTCCATCCCGGTGATGCTGTGCGATGCACGCGACCGGGTCTCGGCGAAGAATGTGCTGCTCAGCCTGATCGAGCATCTCATCGAGCGGGCCACCCGCCCGAAGAACCTCACGACCAAGTAGGCCGGTACGGCGGAGCCGTACCGGCTCCGCCCGCCGGGGGTCAGCGGGCGAGGTGCCCGGCCGCGTGGAGTTCGTCGAACAGCAGCTGGTCCACCGGCGGCACCCGGGGCCGGTCACCGTACCCGAACCAGTCGAGCTCGGCTATCTCGCTGCTGGCGGCCAGCGTTCCGCGATAGGCCGCGCGATAGCAGCTCATCCGGACCCGCACCGCGCCGTCCTCCGCCTCGTACACACCGACCGGCGCCACCGTCTCCGGGACCAGGGCGACGGTCAGCTCCTCGGTGATCTCGCGCAGCAAGGTCTGCTCATCGGATTCGCCGGCTTCGCGTTTCCCGCCCGGAATGTAGAACACGTCTTTGCCGCGCGGGCGCGCGCACAGGATCCGCCCGTTCTCCACGAGGACCCAGGCGACCGTATCGATGAGTTCTCCGACCAGTTCGTCCGTCACGCGGCCAGCTTAGGCACGCCACGGCCGGCGACCCGATCCGCACCGGCGTCCATCCCGCCTGTGTCCACCGGGACACGTCCCGTATCCACACGTGGCCACCGCTCGCGGGCCGATCTCGGCCAAGCTGCCACGGATCGTGTGGTCGTGGACGTACCATGCGGACGTGGCCGATGCGAATCCTCCCGCCGCGCTGCGGGTCCTGGTCTACAGCAACGACGCCGACACCCGGAGCCAGGTGATGCTCGCTCTCGGGCGCCGCCCGCATCCGGACCTACCGCCGCTCGAGTACCTCGAGGTGGCCACGGCGCCGATGGTATTGGAACGGATGGACGCCGGCGCCGCCGAGCTGGCCGTGCTGGACGGCGAATCCGCCCCGGTGGGCGGAATGGGTCTGGCCAAACAGCTCAAGGACGAGATCCGTGACTGCCCTCCGCTGATCGTGCTCACCGGGCGGGCCGACGATGCCTGGCTGGCGAACTGGTCCCGGGCCGAGGCGGTGGCGGCGCATCCGATCGACCCGCTGCGACTCACCGAGATCGTCGTCGATCTGCTGCGCCGGCGCCCGGCGGCCTGACCCCGTGATTGCGTTCTTTTTCTCATAAATCTCAGTCGCGAATTCGATCAAAGCGCTCGACGAATCCGCGTTCGTACTGCCGCGACAGTTGTAGGCTGTGCTGTAGCTCACATGAGCGCGGGAGATGACATATGACCCGCGTCGACTGATTCTTCCCCCAGCCCAGTCACGAATCCGGGGACGATCCGGCGGCGCGGGCCGGCCCATCGACCGCCCGACCCCGTTCGCGGAACCCGGTGGCACCACCACGGGGTTCCAGTTCGCAAGGAGGGGAAGCGCAGTCGTGAACACCGAACTGCCGATACTGGTCCTCGGCGCGGTCGCCGCCGCGTTCGCGGTGATCTCGATCCTGATCGCCGGGCTGATCGGCCCCAAACGCTACAACCGAGCCAAATTACAGGCCTACGAATGCGGTATCGAACCGACACCGCACGCGACCGCCGGAGGCACGGGAAGTATTACCGGACAGCGGTTTCCGGTGAAGTACTACCTGACCGCGATGCTGTTCATCATCTTCGATATCGAGATCGTGTTCCTCTACCCGTGGGCGGTCCATATCGATGCGCTCGGGGTGTTCGGCCTGGCCGCGATGGCTCTGTTCATCGTCAATGTCTCGGTCGCCTACGCCTACGAATGGCGGCGTGGCGGCCTCAGCTGGGACTGAGCCGCGAACCTCCGATCAGCCGCACCGCGCCCCGGCGCGGGCAGATACCCAGGGAGTAGTCGGACATGGGTTTGGAAGAGAAACTGCCCAGTGGTTTCGTGCTCAGCACGGTCGAAGCCATGGCGGGATATATGCGCAAGGGGTCGGTCTGGCCGGCCACCTTCGGCCTGGCCTGCTGCGCGATCGAGATGATGGCCACCGGCGGTGGCAGATTCGATTCGGCACGTTTCGGGATGGAAGTCTTCCGCGCCTCCCCGCGGCAGGCCGATCTGATGATCGTCGCCGGCCGGGTGAGCCAGAAGATGGCACCGGTGCTGCGTCAGGTCTACGACCAGATGACCGAGCCGAAATGGGTACTGGCGATGGGGGTGTGCGCGTCCTCCGGCGGAATGTTCAACAACTACGCCATCGTCCAGGGCGTCGATCACGTGGTGCCCGTCGACATCTACCTACCGGGATGCCCGCCGCGCCCGGAGATGCTGCTCAACGCCATCCTCGCGCTACACGAGAAGATCCAGGCGACCCCGATGGGCGTGAACCGGACCGAGGCGATCCGGGCCGCCGAACAGGCGGCGCTGGCGGCCACGCCGACCATCCGGATGGAAGGCCTGCTGCGATGAGCGCCGACCGTCCCGAATCCACCGACAGCCGCGCCGTGGAACCCGAACAGCCGATCGGTCCCACCGACGAGGTCATCGGAGAGCGCCGGGGTATGTTCGGCATCTCCGGCAGCGGCGACACCTCCGGCTCCGGCCGCCTGGTGCACAAGGTCGCGCTACCGGGCGGTAGCGCCCCGCCCTACGGCGGCTACTTCGACACCGTGGTCGATCTGCTGCACGCGGCTCTCGCCGCCGGCGCCGGATTCGATACGGCCGTCGAGCGGGTCGTGGTGGATCGCGACGAACTCACCCTCCACATCGATCGCGACCATCTGGTGGAGGTGGCGCGGATACTGCGCGACGATCCGGCGCTGCGCTTCGAACTCTGCCTCGGTGTCAGCGGGGTGCACTACCCCGACGAATCCGGTCGCGAACTGCGGGCGGTGTACCACCTGAACTCGATCACGCACGGCCGCCGCCTCCGCCTCGAGGTCTCCGCCCCGGACACCGATCCGCATATTCCGTCGCTGTACCGCGTGTACCCCACCTGCGACTGGCACGAACGGGAAACCTACGACTTCTTCGGTATCCGATTCGACGGGCATCCGTCACTGACCCGTATCACCATGCCCGACGACTGGCGCGGCCATCCGCAGCGCAAGGACTACCCGCTCGGCGGGATACCGGTCGAGTACAAGGGCGCGCGGATACCGCCGCCCGATGAGCGGAGGGCGTACAGCTGATGAGCGAGACCGATTACCGGCCCGGAGTCTCCGGCGGGCCGGACAACGACGACTCCCGAACCGGGCACCCGCCGGCCGATCCGACCGGCACGAGTTCCACCGAACAGGTGCTGACGGTCGCCGGACAGGACTGGGACGAGGTCGCCGACGCGCTGCGCGGTGCGGGCGAGGAACGCATCGTCGTCAATATGGGGCCGCAACATCCGTCCACCCACGGAGTGCTGCGACTCATCCTCGAAATCGAGGGCGAGACCGTGATCGAGGCCCGCTGCGGTATCGGCTATCTGCACACCGGTATCGAGAAGAACCTCGAATTCCGGGCCTGGGCGCAGGGCCCCACCTTCGTCACCCGGATGGATTATCTGTCCCCGTTCTTCAACGAGACCGCGTTCTGCCTCGGCGTCGAACGGCTCCTGGGTATCACCGACGATATTCCCGAACGCGCCACCGTGATCCGCGTACTGCTCATGGAACTCAATCGCATCTCCTCCCATCTGGTGGCACTGGCCACCGGAGGGATGGAACTGGGCGCCCTGACGCCGATGCTGTTCGGTTTCCGGGAGCGTGAACTGATCCTCGACGTTTTCGAGAACATCACCGGACTGCGGATGAACCACGCGTTCGTCCGGCCCGGCGGCATCGCTCAGGACCTGCCCGACGACGCGGTGACCAAGGTCCGCGATCTGCTGGCGCTGATGCCGAAACGCCTGCGCGATATGGAACATCTGCTCACCCACAACCCGATCTTCAAGGCCCGCACCCAGAACATCGGCTACCTCGATCTGACGGGTTGTATCGCCCTCGGCGTGACCGGTCCGGTGCTGCGGTCCACCGGGCTGCCGCACGATCTCCGTAAAGCGATGCCCTACTGCGGCTACGACACCTACGAATTCACCGTCCCCACCACCGATACCTGCGATTGCTACGGCCGCTATCTGATCCGCATCGAGGAGATGAAACAGTCCCTCGCGATCGCGGAACAGTGCCTGGACCGATTGCGGCCGGGTCCGGTCATGGTGGCGGACAAGAAGATCGCCTGGCCGGCCGATCTGAAGCTGGGCCCCGACGGCCTGGGCAACTCCCCCCGGCATATCGGCAAGATCATGGGTACCTCGATGGAGGGGCTCATCCACCACTTCAAGCTGGTCACCGAGGGGATCCGGGTCCCGCCGGGGCAGGTGTACACGGCGGTGGAGTCCCCGCGCGGCGAACTCGGCGTCCATATGGTCAGCGACGGCGGCACCCGGCCCTATCGCGTGCACTACCGCGACCCCTCCTTCACCAACCTGCAAGCCGTGGCGGCGATGTGCGAGGGCGGCATGGTGGCCGATGTGATCGCGGCCGTCGCCAGTATCGATCCGGTGATGGGTGGGGTGGACCGCTGATGCGATGTCTCTGCCGCCGCCGCGGCCCACATGCACAGCCTTCGAAGGAGGCGCTATGACCGAGATCCTGTTGCGGCTGAGCAGCCGGCCGCAGCCCTATCCGGACGAGGTTCGCGCCCGCCTCGAACCGGACGCGAAGGAGATCATCGCGCGGTACCCGCAGCCCCGCTCGGCGCTGCTTCCGCTGCTGCACCTGGTGCAGGCGGAGGAGGGGTACGTCAGCAGCACCGGGATCCAGTTCTGCGCGGACCTGCTCGGACTGACCGGTGCCGAGGTGACCGCGGTCGCCACCTTCTACTCCATGTACCGGCGCACCCCGACCGGCGACTATCACGTCGGCGTCTGCACCAATACGCTGTGCGCGGTCCTCGGCGGCGACGCCATCCTCGCGGAACTACGCGAGCATCTGGGGATCGCGCACGGCGACACCACCGACGACGGCGCAGTCACC
>JABFXT010000425.1 GCA_013361595.1 Nocardia sp.
AGCAACGAGACCGCGGTGGCCGAATTGCGGCGCCGGAAACGTCGTGGCGGTAAACCTTTCGCGGTCATGGTGCCCGATCTCGCGACTGCCCGTTGGATCGCCGCCGTCGACGACGCGGCCGCCGCGCTGCTCACCGGGCCGCAGCGCCCGATCGTCCTGCTGCCGCGCGGCGCGCGGCAGGTCGCCGCCTCGGTCGCTCCGGACAACCCGGATCTGGGTGTGCTCGTGGCCTACACCCCCCTGCATACGCTGCTGTTCGGGCTGCCCGGTGACCCGGCCGGGCCCGATGTCCTGGTGATGACCTCGGGCAACCGCAGCAGCGAACCGATCTGCTACGACGATCTGGACGCCGGCGAACGCCTGGCCGGTCTGGCCGACGGGTGGCTGTGGCACAACCGCCGGATCCTGGTGCCCTGCGACGATTCGGTGGTGCGCCTGGTCGACGGTGCCGAATCCCCGGTGCGCCGCTCGCGCGGTTACGCGCCGCTGCCACTCGCCCTGCCGGTACCGGTCGCCCCGACGCTCGCCGTGGGAGCCGACCTGAAGAACGTCTGCGCGGTGGCCGACGGCCGATATGCCTGGTTGAGCCAGCACATCGGCGATATGGACGATCTGGCGACGTTGCGCGCGTTCGACGCCACCGAACGACATCTCCGGGAACTCACCGGTGTGCATCCCGTCCAGCTCGCCGCCGATACGCATCCGGGCTATCGCTCCACGGAGTGGGCCCATCGCAATGCGAACGACCGCCCGGTGCGCACCGTGCAGCACCATCATGCGCATATCGCCGCGGTAATGGGGGAGCACGGGCTCGGCCCGGCCGAGACCGTGCTGGGAATCGCGTTCGACGGCACCGGATTCGGTCCGGACGGTGCCGTCTGGGGCGGTGAGATCCTGACCGCCGGATACAAGGGTTACCGGCGGCTGGCGCATCTGAAATATGTGCCACTCGCCGGTGGTGACACGAGCGTGCGCCGGCCGTACCGGATGGCGCTGGCGCATCTGTGGGCGGCGGGGATCGAATGGTCCCCCGCCATCCCCGCGGTCCGGGCCTGTCCGGCCGCCGAACGCGCGGTGCTCGTCCATCAGTTCGAGACCGGACTCGGCTGTGTGCCGACCTCGAGTATGGGGCGGTTGTTCGACGCGGTGGCGTCGCTGGCCGGAATCCGGCACACCGTGGAGTACGAGGCGCAGGCGGCCATCGAACTCGAAGGTGTATCCCGGCCCGGCGATACCGGTGGCGGCGAGTACCGGTTCGCGATCGATACCGGTGACCCGGCGTCGATCGATCCCGCCCCGGTGATCGCGGCGGTGCTCGCCGATACCGCGAGCGGACGCCCCGCGGCGGTGATCGGCGCCCGTTTCCACGCCGCCGTCGCCCGGTTGGTGCTGGAAACGGCGCTGGAGCGGGCGGCGCCGGGGACGACCGTCGCCCTGTCGGGCGGAGTGTTCCAGAACGCGCTACTGCTGTCGGCCACCCGGCGGCTGCTGCGGGAGCACGGTTTCACCGTGCTCACCCACCACCGGTTACCCCCCAACGACGGCGGTCTGGCGTTCGGACAGGTGCTCGCGGTGGCCGCGGGCTAGCGGAGAAGGAGGACGATCATGTGCCTGGCAGTTCCCGGAAAGGTGCTCAGCCTCGAGGAGCGCGACGGCACCCTGATGTCGGTCGTCGATTTCGGCGGCGTGCACAAGGACGTATGCCTGCAGTACATCCCGGATGCCGCGATCGGTGACTACGTCGTCGTGCACGTCGGATTCGCCATCCAGCGGCTGGACGAGAAATCGGCGCTGGCGACCCTGGCCGAATTCGAACACCTCGGTGTGCTGAACGAGGAGTTCGGCGACGGTTTCGCCGTCGCGGCGGCGCAGGCGGGAGTGGACAACCCGGAGCGGCCGCGACAGCGCGACCCCGAGGAGGAGCCGTGAAATACCTGGACGAATTCAGTGACCCGCAATTGGCGAAGAAACTTCTCGACCGGATCCGCGCCACCACCGACCGCCGGTGGGCGATCATGGAAGTATGTGGCGGGCAGACACATTCGATCATCCGGCACGGGATCGATCAGCTGCTACCGGATCAGATCGAGATGATCCACGGTCCGGGCTGCCCGGTCTGCGTCACCCCGCTGGAGGTCATCGACAAGGCGCTGGAGATCGCCGCGCGGCCCGGGGTCATCTTCTGCTCGTTCGGCGATATGTTGCGCGTTCCGGGCAGCGAGAAGGATCTGTTCCAGGTGAAGAGCGAAGGCGGCGACGTCCGGGTGGTGTACTCGCCGCTGGACGCCCTGGAACTGGCCAGGGCCAATCCGGACCGGCAGGTGGTGTTCTTCGGCATCGGGTTCGAGACCACCGCCCCGGCCAACGCCATGACCGTATACCAGGCCCAGCGACTCGGTATCGAGAACTTCTCGCTGCTGGTATCGCATGTGCTGGTACCGCCGGCGATCGCCGCCATCATGGAGTCGCCGCAATGCCGGGTCCAGGCGTTCCTGCTCGCCGGGCACGTGTGCACGGTGATGGGCACCCAGGAGTATCCGCCGCTGGCCGAGCGCTACCGGGTGCCCATGGTGGTCACCGGGTTCGAGCCGCTGGACATCCTCGAAGGTATCCGCCGCACAGTGGCCCAGCTCGAGGCCGGCCGGCACGAGACGGAGAACGCCTATCCGCGCGCGGTCTCCGACGCCGGAAATCCGGCCGCCAAGGCGATGCTGGACGATGTCTTCGAGGTCACCGACCGGGCGTGGCGTGGTATCGGTGTGATCCCGGGCAGCGGCTGGCGGCTGGCCGAGCGCTACCGCGACTACGACGCCGAACACCGGTTCTCGGTCGGCGAACTGCATGCGGCGGAGTCGGCGGTCTGCCGGTCCGGCGAGGTATTGCAGGGGCTGATCAAACCGAACGAATGCGCCGCCTTCGGCACCCAGTGCACGCCACGCAATCCGCTGGGCGCCACCATGGTGTCGTCGGAGGGCGCGTGCGCCGCCTACTACCTGTACCGTCGGCTGGACCTGCCCGCGGAGGTGGCACATGCGTGAGGATCTGAGTATCCCCGCGGCGCCGGCCGTCGACGTGGACGGCTGGGTCTGTCCCATGCCGTTACGTGACGCGCCGAATATCGTGATGGGCCACGGTGGCGGCGGCGCCATGTCGGGCGAACTGATCGAGCATCTGTTCCTGCCCGCCTTCGGCGCGGCCGCCGACGCCGGCATGGGGGATTCGGCCGTGCTCGCGATCGGCGACACCCGGCTGGCCTTCTCCACCGACTCCTTCGTCGTGAAACCGCTGGTGTTCCCGGGCGGTTCGATCGGTGAGCTGGCGGTGAACGGTACGGTGAACGATCTGGCGATGGCCGGTGCGCGACCGCTGGTGTTGTCCACCGCGTTCATCCTCGAGGAGGGCACCGCGCTGTCCGAGATCGCCCGGGTGGCCGAGGCGCTCGGCACCGCCGCGTCGGCGGCCGGAGTGTCGCTGGTGACCGGTGACACCAAGGTGGTCGACGCCGGGCACGGTGACGGGATCTTCGTCAACACCGCCGGTATCGGTGTCCTCGCCGACGGCGTCGATATCCGGCCCGAGCGGGCGGTACCCGGCGATATCGTCATCGTGAGCGGAGATATCGGCGTGCACGGCATCGCGGTCATGAGCTGCCGGGAGGGGCTGGAATTCGGTACCACGGTGCTCAGCGATACCGCGCCGCTCACCGGACTGGTGTCGGCGATGCTGGGCACCGGTGCCGATCTGCACGCGCTGCGCGACCCCACCCGCGGCGGGGTGGCGGCGACTCTCAACGAGATCGCCCGGGCCGCCGGGGTCGGCGTATCGCTGGACGAGACGGCGCTACCGGTCCCGGCGGCGGTACGTGACGCCTGCGGCCTGCTCGGCCTGGATCCGCTGTACGTGGCGAACGAGGGCAAATTGGTCGCCTTCGTCCCGGCCGCGGACGCGGAGCCGGTTCTGGCCGCGATGCGCGCGCATCCGCTGGGCGCCCGTGCGGCGGTGATCGGCAGTTGTGTCGAGGAGCATCCGGGAATGGTGGTGGCGCGCACCGCGCTCGGCGGCACCCGCGTGGTGGACCTGCCGGCCGGTGAGCAGCTGCCGCGGATCTGTTGACGCGACGGGTCCGATCGGATCCGCCGCCCGGAAGAAACGAGGTATCCGGCGGTGCGGATATCGGTGGCGGCCCTTCGGCGGGGCTGGTCGGATCTGGACCCGGCACAGCGGCGCAGTGTCACCGGGATGGGGTTCACGATCGCCGCCCTGCACGTGATCGGGTTCGCGACGCTGCTGCTGCTCGTGGTACCGGGCGGTTATCTCGTGGACGGCGCGGTCTTCGGTGCCGGACTCGGGATCACGGCCTACACGCTGGGCATGCGGCACGCGTTCGACGCCGACCATATCGCCGCCATCGACAATACGACCCGTAAACTGGTCGCCGAGGCGAAGAAGCCGCTCTCGGTCGGGTTCTGGTTCTCCCTCGGACATTCCACCATCGTGTTCGTCCTGGTCGCGCTGCTCGCGGCCGGGGTGAAGGCGCTCGCGGTCAATCTGCAGGACGACAATTCGCGATTGCAGCAGTGGACCGGGGTCTTCGGCACCGGCGTCTCGGGCACCTTCCTCATCCTGATCGGCCTGCTGAATCTGGTATCGCTGATCGGGATCTGGCGGGTCTTCCGCGGGATGCGTGGTGGCCGATACGACGAAGCCGAACTCGAACGCCGGCTCGACGACCGCGGGGCGCTGAACCGGATCTTCGGGCCGCTGATGCGCGCGGTGCGCGAACCGTGGCAGATGTATCCGGTGGGTCTGCTGTTCGGGCTGGGCTTCGATACCGTCACCGAAGTGGGTCTGCTGGTCATCGCCGGTGGCGCCGCGGCCACTGATCTGCCCTGGTACGCGATTCTCGTCCTGCCCGTGTTGTTCTCGGCGGGGATGTCGCTGTTCGACGCGCTGGACGGGACCTTCATGAATTTCGCCTACGGCTGGGCGTTCGCGGGCCCGGTGCGCAAGATCTACTACAACTTCGTGGTCACCGGACTCTCGGTCGCGGTCGCCCTGCTGATCGGGGCGCAGGAGATCATCTCGATCATGGCCGAGAAACTGGACCTCACCACCGGTCCGCTCGCGTGGATCGGTTCGCTCGATCTCGGCGCGATGGGTTTCATCATCGTCGGCCTGTTCGTACTGACCTGGGCGGGCGCTGTCGCGGTCTGGCGTTTCGGAGATGTCGAACAACGGTGGCGGCGCGGACTGCCGGTGGATCCGTGAGTACGCACACCGTCGCCACCCGGGGAGCCGAGATGTTCGCCCGGTTCGCCTACGCGCCCAACCGGCTCGGCTACTGCGGACCGACCGAGACCTCGGCCCTGCGCGCAGGCTCCGACGAGACGGTCCGGGCGGCGGCCCGCCGGTTCACCGGCGCCTGGCCCTACCTCCGGGTGATGTCGCGGATGACCGGTATCGCCGATCCGCTCGATCATCGCCTCGTCGGTGCGTACTGGTTGGGCGGCGGTATCGGCGCGGACCTGGATCCGGCCGAGTTCGTCACCGAGCTGCTGGCCGTGATCGGCCCGGCGGCCGGGAACTATTGGCAGTACCTGGACGACGACGCGCTGGCCGTGGAGGCGGCAGCCAATCATTGCTTCCACGTATTCGGCATCTATCCGTGGACTCGGCTGCTCGGTCGTGGCGGGGACCAGCCGATCCGGGTGCTCGATTCCTGCCGGATCAGCTGGGGCACGGTGGCGGCCCGGCGCGGCGACGACCTGACGGTGCTGCGCCGCCGGTTGCGCTTCGACGGGAGCCGGCTGTCCCTGGGGGCGGCCGAGCCGGTCCCGGTCCCGGTCCGGGACGACGACGGATTCTCCGCGGTCCCCGACGCGGCGCCGGGGCAGCTGGTCGCACTGCACTGGGACAGCCTGTGCGGCCGGTTGACTCTCGCCGAGGCGCGGACGCTGGCGGCGACGACCGCCCGGCAGCTGCGGGTCACCAACCGGAGGCTCGCCGGTTAACCGACCGGTGTGGGCCAGCGGCGGTGGTTGTCGTCGATCACGAAGGCGTGGGTGTGCCGGTAGGTGTGCGCTCCCACCGGGACCGCGTCGCGCAGATGATCCGGATCGACCCGTTCGTCGTGTACATGGCCGAGTGCCGCGGGGTCGTGCCGCGGCCAGTACCGGACCGCGGCGATCAGCCCGGTGCCGGCCAGGACGGCGAGCACGATCCAGGTCGTGGCGAAACCGACCGAGGTGGCGAGGCCGCCCGCGATCGGGTACGTGAGCAACCAGCACAGATGCGATAGCGAGAACTGAGCCGCGAACAGGGCCGGCCGGTCCGCCGGCCGTGCGGAGCGGCGCAGTATCCGGCCCACCGGGGTGATCGCCAGTCCGGTGCCCGCGCCGATGAGCGCCCAGACCGCGAGGGCGCCCACCCGGCCGCCGGTGTCGCCGCGAGCCAGGAAGATCGCGGCGAC
>JABFXT010000034.1 GCA_013361595.1 Nocardia sp.
TGCCCCGCCCGCGGCATCCGATCCGCGGCCGGCGACCACGCGGCCGGTGACCACCGCGCCGCCACCGGCGGCGCCCGCGGCATCACCCGGAGAAGTCTCGCCACCTCGCGAGGTACCCGCTCCTGTCGAAGCTCCTGCTCCGGCCGGGCCGCCCGCTCCTGCCGAGGCTCCTGTTCCCGCGGCGCCGCCCGCGCCTGCCGGGGCTCCTGCTCCCGCGTCCGGCCCCGGGGAGCAGCCCGTGAACGTGGCGCCGGCCCTCCCGGTCCCGGGACCGTAGTCCACGCGGTCGAGTGGGGTTCGTCGTCGCCGTTCCGGCGGCCGGCATCCGGGAGAGCTGCCGATCAGGTGGATCGGCCGGCACTCGGTCCGTCCGTGATCCCGGCGCCCGGCCTGCCCTGCCGCGGCACTCCGATATCGGCGTCATGACGCAGATCACCGAGCGATTCCGCCGGTCCACCCGCATCGCCGCCGCGGCGTCGTAAGGTTTCGGCCATGGTGTCGCAGGATAGGGCCGAATCGGTGCGATCGGCGGCCGAGGCGAGCCTGCTCGCCGGTCGCCGGCGCTACAACCGCAACGAAGTCGCCGAAAAGGCCGACGTATCGCCGGATCTCGCCCGGCGGCTGTGGGTATCGCTCGGTTTCCCGGCCAGCGAGGACGACAGCGCGCGGGATTACACCGACGCGGATATCGCGGCTATCCAGCGCTTCCGGGAGGTCGGCATCCTGGCCGGGGCCGACGCCCGTCAGCAGGCCGCCACCGCCCGTACCATCGGGCAGACCATGGCGCGGCTGGCGGAATGGCAGGTCGACCTGGTGCTCGCCGAGATCGATCGGCGCGTCGCCGCGGCCGGAGCGAACGGGGACCACGACCGGATCACCCGCACCGCGACGGCCGAAACGGTGGAATTGCTGGAGGGCCTGCTGTCCTATGCCTGGCGGCGGCATCTCGACGCGGCGCTCGCACGCAATCTCGAGGAGGCCCCGGCCGAGGATTCGACCCGGGTGCTGGCTGTCGGCTTCGCGGATATGGTCGGCTATACCCGGCTGACCCGGCACCTGCATCCGGACGAACTGTCCACACTGCTGGAAGCCTTCGAGTCCACCACCAACGACGCCATTGCCGAGAACGGGGGCTGGGTGATCAAGAACGTGGGTGACGAAGTCATGTTCGCGGCCGAATCACCGCTGGCCGCGGCCCGGATCGCGCTGGCGCTCCAGGAATCCACCATGACCGTGGGCACGACTCCGGAGCTGCGGGTGGCGCTCGCGTACGGGCCGGTGCTGCAACGTTTCGGCGACCTGTACGGCTCGGTGGTGAACATCGCCGCCCGGCTCACCGGTGTCGCCCGGCCGGGCACGATCCTGGTGGACGACGGTGCCGCGGCGGCACTGGACGGTGAGCCGGAACTGAGCATCCGGCATCTGCGCAGTGTGCGGGTGCGCGGGTTCAATCGGTTGCGGCCGCATCTGCTCCGCCGCAACGGGAAATCCTGATCCTGCGGACCGAAATTCTCTGTTTCAGCATATGGGATTTCTGACAACGTAAATGGACCGGTGGGTAGGGTCGTCCGGGAGCCGGTCACGGCTCACGGGTGAATAGGAGATCCAGGATGGCCAAGGGCTATGTCATCGTCACCGAACTGATCAAGGACCCCGCGGGGATGGCCGAATACGGCAAGGCCGCCGGTAAGGCGATGGCCGCCGGCGTGAAGGTCCTGGCGATCGATACGAAGTTCGAGGTACTCGAAGGGGAATGGCCCGCCACCCAGACTGTGGTGCTGGAATTCGAATCGCCCGAGGCCGCCCGCGCCTGGTACGAATCCGAGGAGTACCAGGCGGCGATTCCGCTGCGGCAGGCGGCCGCCGACTGCAACGCCGTGATCGTCAACGGCCTGTAGGCCGCTACCGCAACAGCTGGGCCTTGGCCGCCGCGAACTCCTGCTCCGACAGGGCCCCGGAATCACGCAACCGGCCGAGGCGCTCCAGTTTCGCCACCAGATCCTCTTCGGACTGCGCGGCCGGTGGCGGCGCCTGCGGTGGCGCGGGCGCGTACTGCTCCGGCTGCTGGTAGGCCTGCTGCTGCTCGGCGTAGGCCTCCTGCTCGACCGCTCGGCGCTGGGAGCGGCGGTCGAGAGCATTGGTGGTGGCGCGGGCGGTACCCGCGACCACGGCCGTTCGCGCCATCGTGCCGAGCAGCCCCGGTCGTCCTACGCGTCCTGCCCTGAACACCATGGCCGGTCCTTTCTCACGAGGCGGCGAGCGCCGCGTCCACGGCGTCGCGCGGAATCTGGACGTGCAGCGCCAGCTCACCGCCGGCGGCGGACACGGTGGCGCCCAGCCGGCGAGCCCAGGTCTGTTCGAAGACCACCACTACGGCGCAGGTCCCCGGTTCGAGGGTGTCGCGCACGATATCGAGATCGGCGTCGCTGACCAGCCCGCGCGGATCGACCGACAGCCCGTCGAGTCCCACATCCTGCAAGGGCTCGTCTACTTCGAGCTGGACGATATCGCCGTCCGCGGTTCGCGCCAGGTAGATCAGGTCGATGATGGTGGCGGCGCCGTGGCCGACCACCGCCCGTAACGCGTCGACCACCGACGGCGCGACACGTTCTGCGGGAAAGGCCAGAACGGCCAGTTCGACAGGGCCCAGGCGCTCGGTCGTCATGGGTGTCGATCCTGCGCCGGTGCGGGTGGCGGCGCATCATCCGATTCGGGTGAAACCTGCTCGGTGTGCGGGTGGCGCACTTCCGGCACCGACCGGCCCGCCGGTTACGCCTGCCGGACGCGGCCACCGCCTTCGCCGTCGCCGGCGAACCGGGAATCTAGGCTGGCGGAGGTGACCATCCCCGAACCGACCCCGACCGGCCGTTCGATCGTCCTGGAAACTCCCGGCGCGCATGCCGAGATCGGTACGGTGGCCGCCGTGCTACGCGGTCTGACCGTCGACGGTGTCGCGGTCACCGAACCGGTCCCGGCGGCGGCCACACCACCGATGGGCGCCGGTATCGTCCTGGCGCCCTGGCCCAACCGGGTCCGTGACGGTATCTGGATTCTCGACGGGCTGCCGCAGCAGCTCGATATCACCGAGGTGACCCGGTCGAACGCGATCCACGGGCTGCTGCGCAATACCGACTACGAGATACGGCAGCAGTCCGCGGCCGCGGTGACGCTGGGTGCGCTGATACCCCCGCAGCACGGCTGGCCTTTCCTGCTCGACACCTGGGTGCGTTACGAATTGCGGTCCGACGGCCTCGCCGTGACCCACGGGGTCGCCAACCACAGCGAACGGGCGGCGCCGTACGCGGTGGGCGCGCATCCGTACCTCCGCGTAGGCGCGACGCCGATCGAGGATCTGGTGCTGACGGTGGCCGCGCAGACGTACTTCGAGATCGATGCCCGGATGAACCCGGTGGCCGAACATCCGGTCGTGGGCACCCGCTACGACCTGCGTGCCGGAGTGCCGCTCGCCCGGCTGGACCTGGACACACCGTTCGGCGGAGTCGCGCCCGCGCCCGCGGCCCGGCTCACCGCGCCCGACGGTGCGACGGTCGAACTCGCCTGCGATACCGGATGGGAGTACCTGCAGGTTTTCACACCCCGGGAGTTCCCGCGCGCGGACGGCAAAGGTCTCGCTGTCGCGCTGGAACCGATGACCGCCCCGCCGGACGCACTGAACTCCGGCCGGGGCCTGCGGCATCTGGCACCGGGGGAGCGCTGGGCGGGCGGCTGGTCGATCCGCTACACACCGGCTTCGGCGTCCGGCCGGTGAACCGTACGGCCCGTGGCCGGCGGTGACGGCGCACGGACTTTCCGACGATCGTGGTCACCGGTGCGATCGGGCCGGTGGGGCGGCAGGTGGTCGCGGCTGTGGCGGCCGGGGGCGCCGGGGTTCGCGCGGTGACCCGGCATCCGGCGACGGCACCGGTCGTCGGGGGAGTCGAGAACGTCTCGGCGCTGGATTCCGCGAGCCCGATCGGCGCGGGGTACCGGCGGTTGGAAGACCGGGCCGCCGACAGACTGCTGCGACGGTGAATGGGTCACCGACCATCTCGAATTGTTCCGTTGAACGGGTGCGACCGCCAACCGTTTCGTGTGATCCGCCGAGCCGGTCGGATTCAACGTTGCCGGTCACGCCGGATCTCCGCCGCGACAACCTCGAGCGCGGCACACTCGGTTCGCCCGCGGCGATCTCGGTTTCCACGGTGATCGCCGGCAGCACTGTCCAGCCCAGCGGCTACACAGCGTTCGACGGCTTCGACACTTCCGAAACGGGCATGTCGCCCCGGTCCGGCGCCGGCCGCGGCGAGCCGGCGTGATCGTGGAGCAATCGGCAGCAACGGGCACGGGCGCCTCGCCGGGCCCGCGCCGGAGAGGGTGATCTATGACGACGCGAACCGGTCCGGTCGAGGATAGGAACAGCGCGGCCGGGGGTGCGCCGGCCGCGGGACGGGGCGCCTTCGCGGTCCTGCTGGCGGTGACCTTCCTCGCCTTCGTCGACTATGCCGCACTGCTGTCGGTCGTGCCGATCTGGTCGGCGGCGGGCGGGGCGAGCGGTATCGCAGTGGGGACGACGACCGGCGCCATGATGGCGGCGACCGTGGCAACGCAACTGGCCGCGCCGTGGCTCTTCCGGATGCTGACCCTGCGCACCATGATCATGACCGGCGCGGTGTTGCTCGGAGCGCCGACACCGCTGTACCTGTTGTCCGCCGATATCACGCCGGTCCTGGCGATCACCGTGGTCCGCGGCATGGGCCTGGCCCTGGTGGTGATCGCGGGCGCCACCCTCGTCGCCGATCTGTCCACGGGGCGTGAATTGGCTTCTCGGGCATCACTGTTCGGTGTCGCGGCCGCGCTACCGAATCTCGGTGCTCTCGCCGGTGGCGTCTGGATCGCCCGGACCTGGGGTTTCCCGATCGTCTTCTGGGGGTCGACGCTGGCCTGCCTGACCGGTGCCGTGCTGGCCGTGCTGCTGCCGCGGGGGTCGCGCGCGCATTTCCGGCCGGCCGGCCCGGCCGACGCCGGCCGGATCGCGGCACCGATCGCGCTCTTCGCATTGACCGCCGGTTCGTTCGGTGCGGTCACCACCTTTCTACCGGTCGCTCTTCCGGATGCCGACACTGCGTCGTGGGCACTGCTCGCCGCGTCGATCGCGCTGGTCGTGGCACGGCTCGGCGCCGGAGTGACGGGCGATCGATTCGGTGCCGGACGGCTGCTCACGGTGTCGGTGGTGTCCGCCGCGGGTGGCCTGGCGCTCGCCGCCGTCGCGCTGGCCACCGCGCATCATGCCTTGTTGCTCGCCGGGACCACCCTGCTCGGCGCGGGTTTCGGTGCCTGCCAGAACGATTCGTTCGTCCTCATCGTGCAGCGTCTCGGCGCCGCCCGCAGCGGTACCGCGAGCACCCTGTGGAATATCGCCTACGACGGCGGGCTCGGGATCGGGGCCGTGGCGCTCGGCTGGTTCGTCGGCTCGGCCGGGTATTCCGGCGCCTTCCTCGGTATGGGCGTCGCGATCGCGCTGGTATCGGCGACTGTCGCGATGATCGGCCGTCGGCGCCGCCGCCATTCGGGCCGGGGCGCGAGTGCGGCTCCGGTTCGGCACCGCCCGGCGCGGTCGTCCGGCATCCGGGCCGATTCCGGTGAGCAACCGCGCACCCGGACTCGATGATTCGTCCGGCGCCGGACCACGGGCCGGAAACCGGTTCACCGGTCGGCGAGTACCAGCGCGAATCGGTGGCCGGGATCGGTCCAGACCCGGCGCACCCGGAAACCGGCCGCGGCCAGTTCGGTGCGGACCGCGGCCGGCCGGAATTTCGCCGATATCTCGGTACGCAGCTGCTCGCCCGCGGCGAAATCGACCACCAGATCCAGCTCCGGAATCGTGACCCGCATCGATCTCGTGGCGACCAGACGCATTTCGATCCACTCCAGATCGGGGTCCCATACGGCGATATGGGCGAATCCGAGCGGATCGAAATCGGCGCCGAGGCGCGCGTTCACCACATGCAGCATATTGCGGTTGATCTCGGCGGTGACGCCCGCGGCATCGTCGTAGGCGGAAATCATCACGGCGGGATCGGTCACCAGTCCGACACCCACCAGCAGGTGCTCGCCCGGTCTGAGCATCCGGTGCAATTCGCCGAGAAAGGCGGTGCGTTCGAAAGGCGGCAGATTTCCCAGGGTGCCGCCGAGCAACGCGACCACGCGGCGACCACCGTGCGGTAGTGCCGGGAGCATGGTGGTGAAATCGCTGACGATTCCGTGGATGGCCAGATGCGGGAACTCGTCGCTGGTCCAACCGGCCGCCGCCCGCAGCGCGCTCTCGGAGACATCCTGCGGTACATAGGAGCACAGTGATCCGTGTGCGCTGAGCGCGTTCAACAGCAGTCGTGTCTTCTCCGCGGACCCCGAGCCCAGTTCCACCAATTCGGTCGCACCCGAGGCGTGCCGCGCGATCTCGTC
>JABFXT010000443.1 GCA_013361595.1 Nocardia sp.
CGGAAACTCATTTGAATAGAGTACGGCCCCTGCCGGGGGGGGAGGAGGCTGGGGCCGTCGGGGTTCAGCCCCGGGGGGTCGGGCTGAACACGCCTGGAACATGTCCAGGTGCCAGCAATACTACACCCAAGCCCCGACCGGAACGCAAGCCCGACAACGAAGAAGTTCCGCAGGTCACCCTCACTTCGGAGGGACTCCGAAAACCACAGGTCAGAACATGCGCGAGCGGACGGTCAGCACGACACGCCACGCGTCGATGCCTATCCTGGAGCGGTGACGGGCTCCGGCAAAACGACACCCTCTCCCGGCGATCGGCACGGCGAGAACGGCCGTATCGCGGCATTCTTCGATCTGGACAAGACGGTGATCGCCAGATCGAGCACCTTCGTGTTCAGCAAGCCGTTCTTCGACCAGGGTCTGATCAATCGGCGAACCGTCCTCGAGAGCAGCTATGCCCATTTCATGTTCCTGCTCTCCGGGGCCGATCACGATCAGATGGAACGCATGCGTGCGCATCTGACCGATATGTGCGCGGGATGGGACGTCGCCCAGATCCAGTCGATCGTGGCGGACACCCTGCACGAGCTGGTGGACCCGCTGATCTATGCGGAAGCCGTCGATCTCATCGCCGACCATCGCATCCGCGGCCACGACGTGGTCATCGTCTCGGCCTCCGGCGAGGAGGTGGTGGCTCCGATCGCCGAGGCGCTGGGTGCCACCCACACCGCGGCGACCCGGATGGAGGTCGTGGACGGGAAGTACACCGGTGCGGTCGATTTCTATTGTTACGGCGAGGGCAAGGTCACCGCCATCGAGAAGCTCGCCGCTACAGAGGGTTACGACCTCGCCCGCTGTTACGCGTATTCCGATTCGATCACCGATCTGCCGATGTTGACCGCGGTCGGGCACCCCACCGCGGTCAACCCCGACCGCGCGCTGCGTCGCGAGGCGGCGAGCCGGGGCTGGCCCGTCCTGAGCTTCTCCAACCCGGTCTCGCTGTGGTCACGGTTTCAGGCACCGTCGAAAACGGTCGCGACGGGACTCGCGGTCGGTATCAGCGCGCTCATCGCGGGCGCGGTCACCTATCGGCTGCTGAGAAGGCGGTGAACACCCGCTCGAGCTGGACTTATAGCATAAGACTCCGACCGATGTGCCCGATTTTCATTTGTTCCACGAACTTGCGCCAACCCTTGATGTGAGTGCGGTCACAGTGTAAAAATGGAGGCACGGAAGGAAGGAAGGCCAAGGCGGAGCCGGAAGAGAAGGCTCAGTCTCCCGTCCCACCCTTCCCAGCACGGACTCCAGGCACCCACGCGGAGCTCGCCGCGACAAGGGCAGAAGCGTTGTGGGCCTGCGAAATCCGGTCCGTTGCCGGCGATGGCCTCGCATAGCTGCGGGGATGAGCTGCTGCGGAGCCCGGAGGAACGCCGAGGCCGGAGAACACAACCCAAACCAGCACGCATGGTAACCGGGTAGTCCGTGCTCGCGGGCGGTGAGGTCTGAGGACCACGCCGCCCGCTTTGACGTCCGGGCACCGTTCGACGACGGTCGCCACGGCGAGCGCCCGAGCGGATCGAGCCGAGGCGTTCTCAGCCCGCGGCCGCGTCCGCGATCGAGGTCGCTTCCCGGGCGCCGTCCTCGAGTGCCCCGCAGCAGAACAGCACCCAGCCGCCCACCCCGTCCGCCGTCCCGGACCCGAACCCGGCCGCGGCATCCAGGTAAGCCTGCCGCCGCCGCAGCCAGAAGACCTCGGGTACCCCGAGCGACCGGGGATCCAGCCCGCTGGACACCGTCACCAACCGGGACGCGGCCCGCGCGACCACCCCGTCCGCGGAACCGAACGGTTTCAGGGTCAGCAGTTCACCGTGCACCACGGCGGCCGTAACCGGGGCGGGCGCGGAAGTGGTGAGCAACGTCTGCGCCAGGACGTCGAGGCGCTGGGCGACGCCGCCGTCGGCGCGGGGGCGGCCCAGTTCGTTCTCGTCGTCGACGAGGTCGGCGGCTGCCAGCAGATGCAGCCGAGCCAGGGCCTGTAGCGGCGCACGGTCCCAGATCCCGACCAGATTCCGCAATGCGTCGCCGTCGAGCGCCTGGCCCACCCGCAACGCGCCGGCCAGGATGGGGTCGGTGATCGCACCATCGGCGGGTAACTCGGTGCTACCACCTTCCAGCGCGGCCGAGGACCGCGCGGCCCGCACCGACGCCTCGGCGGCAGTGGTGGCCCAGCCCCGGCGGTTCGACCGGTGCCGGTGGACCTCGGCCAGCGCATCCCGGGCCTTGTCGGCGGCGGCCCGGACCCCGGGCAGTTCGATGAGCGGCGCGAGCGGATCGGTCACGGATCAGCACGCTACCGGCGCCGAGCCGCGGGACGCGCGCTGACCCCGCGGCGAACACGGGACCGGTGCCCGGTCCGGGCCGAGCGGAGCCGGTGCTCAGCCGACCAGCAGATCGCGGCCGGGGATGGCGTCGAGCAGGCGGCGGGTGTACTCCTCGCGCGGGGAATCGAAGATCTCCCCGGTGGGCGCGGCCTCGACGATACGGCCCCGGTGCATCACCAGGACCTCGTCGGCGAGCCGGCCGACCACCGCCAGATCGTGTGTGATGAACAAGTAGGTGAGGCCCAGCTCGTCCTGGAGTCGAGTCAGCAGATCGAGGATGTTCTGCTGGACCAGCACGTCCAGCGCCGATACGGCTTCGTCGCAGATCAACAGTTCCGGTTCCAGGGCCAGCGCACGCGCGATGGCTACCCGTTGTCGTTGGCCGCCGGAGAGTTCGCCGGGGTAACGCGACAGCACACTGGCGGGTAGTGCGACCTGGTCCAGGAGCTCTCGGACCCGGACCACACGCTCGGCACGGGTACCCAGCCCGTGGGTTCGCAACGGCTCGTCGATACACCGGTGGATCGAGTACATGGGATCGAGCGATGCGTAGGGGTTCTGGAAGATCGGCTGTACCCGGCGGCGGAACCGAATCTGTTCGCGACCACGCAGGCCGCCGATATCGGTGCCGTCGAAGGCCACCGAGCCGGAGCTGGGTTCGAGCAACCCGAGGACGAGCTGGGCGACCGTGGACTTTCCGGAGCCCGATTCACCGACCAGTGCGGTGGTCCGGCCGCGATGCAGCGTGAACGAGACATCGTCGACGGCGACGGCCTCCTCGGGCCGCCACGGCATCGAGCCGCGAATCCGATACCGCTTGGTGAGCCGGTCGGCCACCAGCACGGGAGCCGCGTCGTCGAGTCCACGATCACGTGCCGGACGCCGGGCAGCCGTCAGAGAGGGCGCCGATTCGACCAGCTTCCGGGTGTATTCGTGCCGCGGGTCACGCAGCAGTTCCAGAGCCGGACCCGTCTCGACGATCCGGCCGCGATACATCACCACCAGATGCTCTGCCCGCTCGGCGGCCAGCCCGAGATCATGGGTGATGAGCAGCATCGCGGTCCCGAATTCCGCGGTGAGACTATCGATGTGATCCAGGATCCGGCGCTGCACAGTGACATCGAGAGCGGAGGTGGGCTCGTCGGCGATCAGCAGATCCGGCCGGCCCGACAGTGCCATCGCGATCAGCGCGCGCTGCCGCAGACCACCGGACAGTTCGTGCGGGTATTGATCGAGCCGCTGCTCGGGGTCGGGGACGCCCGCCGCGCGCAGCAGTTCCACCGCCTGTTCCCGGGCGGCGCGACCCCGGGCGATACCTTTGGCCGCCAAAGTTTCCCGGATCTGGAAGCCGATCTTGTGGACCGGATCGAGGTTCGACATCGGATCCTGCGGTACGAAACCGATTCTGGTGCCCCGGAGATCGACCAGTCGTGATTCGGGCGCGCCCGACAATTCTGTTCCGTCGAATTCGATACTGCCGCCGACAATCCGGCCGGCCCGGGCCAGCAGACCGATGACCGCGTGCGCGGTGGTCGATTTCCCGGACCCGCTCTCGCCGACGATCGCGACCGTCTCCCCCGGATACACCGTCAGGTCCACACCGCGCACGGCGTCCACCTGTTTCTCCCCCGACCCGAACGCGATTCGCAGATCGCGGATCCGCAGCAGCGGACGTTCGGTCTCGTCGCTCATTTCCGCTCCCTGATCCGCCCCGGCGAACTCCCTCACCTCGACGCCCGGCCTTTCGGATCCAGGGCATCGCCCAAGGCGTCACCGAGCATGATGAAGCCGAGGACCGTCAGCGCCAGCGCCGTGGCCGGGTAGAAGAGGATCAGCGAACCACCGCGCAACTGCTGCTGGCCGGTCGCGATATCGGCGCCCCAGGAAACCTCGGTCGGGGGGAGGCCGACACCCAGAAACGACAGTGTCGCCTCGGTGACGATGAAGACACCCAGCCAGATGGCGGTCACCACGATCACCGGGCCCAGCGAATTGGGCAGGACGTGCCGGATCAGGATCCCGGATCGGGAGACACCCAACGCGCGTGCCGCCAGTACGTATTCGCTGTTCTTCGCGGCGATCACCGCGCCGCGGGCGATCCGCGCCGCCTGCGGCCAGGTGAAACCGGCGAGCGTGATGATCACCAGCCAGACCGTACGGGTGGTCGACAACTGCATGAGCACAATGGCGGCGAGCATCAGCGGGACGGCGTAGACGATCTCGGAGATCCGGGAGATCACCGAGTCGAGCAACCCGCCGTAGTACCCGGCCAGCGCACCCAGTGTGGCACCGATCAGGACGAACAGCGCGGCCGCACCGACACCGGTGAGGACCGAGGCGCGTGCCCCGTAGATCGTGCGCGCGTAGATATCGCAACCCTGCAGATCGAAACCGAACCAGTGCGCCGAACTCGGCGGCAGCAGACTGTTGTCCACCACGCAATAGCGCGGGTCCTGATCGGTGAAGAAACCGGGGAACGCCGCGACCACCAGGACCAGCACGATGATCGCCACCGCGACCAGGAACAACGGATTGCGGCGTAACCCGTGCCAGGCCTGACTCCAGAATCCGTTCGGCGCGCCCACCACCCGCACTCGATCGGTGCTCTCGACGGTGACCGCGTCGGGCGCGGCGACCCAGCGTCGCCTGTCCGGCCTGACCGGGCGGGCCGGATTCTCATCGGACATGACCGCACTCCTGTTCAGGTATAGCGAATCCGCGGATCGAGCGCGGCGTACAACAGGTCCACCAGGAGATTGGCCAGCAGGAACACCACGATCAGGACCGTGACGAACGAGACCACCGTCGGGGCTTCGCCCCGGACCACCGCCTGGTACAGAGTGCCGCCCACGCCCGGAATATTGAAAATGCCCTCCGTCACGATGGCCCCGCCCATCAGCGCGCCCAGATCGGCACCGAGAAAGGTGACCACCGGGATGAGCGAATTTCGCAGGATGTGTACCCGGACCACCCGCCGCCGCGGCAGCCCCTTGGCGGTGGCTGTTCGGACGTAGTCGGCGTCCCGATTCTCGGCGACGGCATTGCGGGTCAGCCGTAGTACATAGGCGAAGGACAGCGCGCCGAGCACCAGCGCTGGGACCACCAACCGGCCCCAGCTCGCGTCGGCGCCCACGGTGACCGGCGCGATCCCCCATTCGACGCCCAGCAGGTACTGCGCGAGGAAGCCGAGTACGAACACCGGAATCGCGATCACGACCAGGCTCAGCACCAGCATGGTGGAGTCGAACAGTTTTCCCTTCCGCAACCCCGCCAGCGTACCGAACAGGACACCGAATACCGCCTCGAACAGCAACGCCAGGACCGTGAGCCGGATGGTGATCGGAAAAGCCCGGGCCAGTTCGTCTTTCACCGAGCGTCCGGAGAAGGTGGTGCCGAGGTCGAAGGTGAAGATGCCCTTCAGGTAGTAGAGGTACTGCACCAGGAAGGAGCGGTCGAGGTGATAGCGGGCCTTCAACTGGGCCTCGAGCGCGGGAGTGAGCGTGCGGTCGCCGGCCAGTGCGGCGACCGAACCGCCGGAGACCTTGTAGATCAGGAAATAGATGAGCAGGGTCGCCCCGAAGAACACCGGGATCATCTGCAGCAGTCGCCGCACTACATACCACGCCACGGGCACTCCAGCGGACGGGACGAATAGTCGCGGGCGACGGTCATATCAGCTCGATGTTCTCGAAATCGGCCAAACCGTTCCAGGAGAAGGTGACACCGCGGACCCGTTCGGAGTATCCGGCCGAGTTCACGTAGTCGAAGATGGGGATGGTCGGCATCTCGCGCAACAGCAGTGTCTGCGCGCGGGCCACCAGCGCCCACGACTCGGCCTCCGTCGGAGCGGCCTCGGCAGCCGCTATCAGGGCATCGAATTCGGGATTGTGATAGTCGAAATCGTTGGTTTCGGAATTGCTCAGGAAGCCCGGCTCCAGAAACTGGAGCATGGTCGGATAGTCGCCCTGCCTCCCGGACCGGAACGCCTTACCGACGGTTCGCGTGGTGACCTGGTCCCGCAGCTGATTGAACGTCGGCAGAGACGCGACGACGGCCTCGATGCCGAGCGTGTACTTGATA
>JABFXT010000859.1 GCA_013361595.1 Nocardia sp.
CATCGATGCCCGGACCTCGATTCCCGTGGGAGTGCTGTCGGTCACCAGCAGATTCCAGCTGCGACCGTCCCAATCGGGGTGGTCACTGAGATAGGCGTAGAGATGTTCGCGCAGTGCCGATACCGGGGTGCTGTGGTCCAGATAGAGGAAGACAGTGCCGGTGAGTTGCGGCCCGCCACGCGACCAGTTCTCGTAGGGCTTGCTGTTGAAGTACGACACCGGCATGGTCAGCCGGCGATCGTCCCAGATCCGCACGGTGAGGAAGGACAGCGAGATCTCCTCGACAGTGCCCATCTCTCCCTCGACCACGACCGTGTCGCCGATCTTCACCGAATCACCGAAGGCGATCTGCAGGCCGGCCATGAGGTTGCTGAGGGTGGATTGGGCCGCCACACCGGCGATGATGCCGATGATGCCGGCCGAGGCCAGGAGCGAGGTGCCCAGGACGCGCAGTCCGGGAAACAGGATCAGCATGGCGATGGCCGCGGTCGCGACCGCCAGTACCGCGGTCGTGATCCGGCGGATCAGCGTGAACTGGGTGTTCAGCTGCCGCACCCGGCGCGGATCACGGGCGCGGCGGGAGTAGCTGTTGAGCAGGCCGTCCGCCACCGCGTCGGCTATCCGGACGACCAGCCAGACCGCCGACATGGTGACCATGGTGGCCAGCACACTGAGAATGACCACGTCCTGCCGCAGCTCGAGGTCGGCCAGGGGGTAGGTGATCCGGAGCGCCGCGAAACCGAGGAACAACTGCAACGGCAGCTGGATCCGGCGCAGCAGGCTCGGGATGGTGGTATTCGGGTGCCGGGTCGACCAGTAACGGAGCCCGCGGTCGATGGCCCAGCCGATCGCGATCGTCACCACCAGCGTGCCCCCGAATACGATCAGCAGTCGTATCACGTTCTCCACTGCGTCCACTCCTCAGTCACCCATCGCTCGATCAGGAACCCCGGCTCCAAGGCTACAGTTCGATAACGACGGATCACCACCGGTCACGGGGATCTCGCGGACGGGCGAATGGACGGCCCGCAGGTTATTGCGGCGCCTGCCCCTGTGCCGAATACAACCGGACCTCGCCCGCATCGCCCAGGAAGGCATTGACGAGCATCACCCGTTCGGCGCGCAGTTCCGCTTCGCCGGGCGCGCTGGTGGTGACGGATATCTGCGGGATCGCCGCCCAGTTCACGACATAGCGTTCCGGTGGGCCGTCGTCGTCGGACAGCCGGGCCAGCCGGAAGACCGATACGGTCTTGCGCTCCATGAGGTCGCGCACCACCTCGGCGATCCGCTCGGGATCCTCCAGCGCGAAGAGGAAACCGAAGGTCAGCTCCGGCGAGGAGATATAGGCGGGCACGACCAGAGGTTAGCCCATGGATAACCGCTCGGTGTGAGTTGTCCCACCGAGCGGCTTCCGGTTCGGATCAGTACCGCTTACCCGAAGGGCCGGGGTCGGCGGTCTCCGCATCGACGATATCGGCGTCGAGCACCACCCCGGAACCCGGAACCGGCGCGGAGCCGGTCTCGACGTCCCGGCTCTCCGCACTGTCCCGCAGATCGGCGTGATCTTCGCGGCCTCCGGCCGCGGCGGCATCCCGGCGGGCCGCGGCGGCGGCCTCGTTCATCTCGATGGCGTCGGTGATCCATTCACCGATCTCGCGGGTCACCTCCGAGACGGTGCCGGTGATGATGCCCGCGATATTGCCGACCCGGCGCGCGCCCGACGAGGTGAGTTCCTGGATCAGATCCTTGTTGGCCTCGAATTTGCCGATCATCACACGCCCGCTTCGGTTGGACTCTGCTGACGCATCACGATAACACCGGCAGTGGGCTGTTTCCGCAGCGCAGCGGGCAGGAACTTGGCGAACCGGGACTCCAGCAGCTGCGGCGGGAGAGCCAGCTGGAAGATCTTGGCCCAGACGGAACCGATCTGCTTACCGAGCGGGCCGGTGTTGTAGGGCAGCCCGAACTTCTCGCACAGCGCGCGCACTTCGGGCGCGATCTCCGGATACCGGTTGGCCGGCAGATCCGGGAACAGGTGGTGTTCGATCTGGTGCGACAGATTCCCGGACATGATGTGGAACAGCGGACCACCGGAGATATTGGCCGATCCGAGCATCTGCCGGACATACCATTCGCCCCGGGTCTCCTCGGCGGTCTCCTCTTCGGTGAACGTCTGCACACCGGAGGGAAAATGCCCGCAGAAGATGATCGAGTAGGCCCACACGTTGCGCACCAGGTTCGCTGTCGCGTTCCCGGCCAGAGTGGACAGGAACAGCGGACCGGTCAGCAGCGGGAAGGCGACATAGTCCTTGAGCACCTGCCGACCGGATTTCCGGAGCTGACCCTTGATCAGCGGTTTGAGGTCCGACCAGCTGCGCTTGCCCTTGACGATGTTGTCCGCCTCGAGGTCGTGCAGCATCACGCCCCACTCGAAGAACACCATCAGCAGGAACGCGTACACCGGGTTGCCCAGGTAGTACGGGTTCCAGTCCTGCCCCTCGTCGATCCGCAGCACGCCGTAACCGATATCCCGGTCGCGACCGTGGATATTGGTGTAGGTGTGGTGCATGTAGTTGTGCGAATGCTTCCACTGGTCGCCCGGGCACACGTTGTCCCATTCGAAGACCCGTGAATTGAGGCCCGGCTCCCGCATCCAGTCGTACTGGCCGTGCATGACGTTGTGGCCGATCTCCATATTGTCGAGGATCTTCGACAGGCTCAGCGCGGCCACGCCCGCCAGCCAGAACGGCGGCAGGAAGCCCAGGTACATCAGGCCGCGGCCGGCGATCTCGAAACCGCGCTGCGCCTTGATGATGTCGTAGATGTACTGACGGTCGCGTTCGCCGAGGTCGGCGACGATACGATCGCGCAGTTCGTCGAGCGTGCGGCCGATCTCCTCGACCTGATCGGGCGAGAGGACCAGCGGTCCGTCCTTGGTCTCGGTGAGGATGGTCATCTGTTTCTCCCCTTCGTCTCAGATGTCAGATCTCGATGTCCACGTCGCCGACGGCGGCCTGGACGCAGAGTTGGATGGGCTGGTCGGGGTCGGCCTCCAATTCGCCGGTGCGCAGGTTGCGGGTGCATCCGCTGCGCCGGACCGAGGTGCACGAGAAGCAGATCCCCATCCGGCACCCGAACTCCGGCCGGAGCCCGGCGCCCTCGGCCTGTTCCAGGAGCGTTGCCCCGGTGTTCTCCGCGGCGACTCCGCTGGCGGAGAAGGTGGTGGTCCCGCCGACCTCCGCGCTGTCCACCGCGATGGTGGAGGCCACGAACTCCTCGGTGTGCAGGCGTTCACTCAGCTCCGCGCCGGTATAGACCTCGCGCACCGATTCCATCAGCGGCGGCGGCCCGCACAGGTAGGTCTGCGCATCGGCGAACCAGGGGGCGACCCGTTCGAGTTCGTCGCGGTCGAAGCCCCGGCCGTCCCGCTCCGGATACCGCATCTCGACGGCGATATTCGGATGGGCGGCAGCGATTTCGGCGAGTTCCGCGCGATGCGGCACCAGTTCGGGTGACCGGGCGTAGTGCAGGAACACCGCCTCGCCGGCGAACCCCTCGTCGACGAGGGTGCGCAGCATGGACAGCACAGGTGTGATGCCGCTGCCGCCGCTGATCAGCAGGACCCGCTCCGGCCGCCGGTCTGGGAGATGGAACACCCCGGAGGCCGGTTCCAGGTCCACGATCATGCCGGGGCGGGCGTGTTCGTGCAGATACCGCGACACCAGTCCGTGCGGATGGACCCGGAGGGTGAGGTCGAGCCGGCGGCGGCGGTCGTGCTGGGAGTTCACCGGTGAATAACAGCGCAGCTGCCGGACTCCGTCGATCACCACACCCAGCTGCACGAACTGGCCGGCGCGTAGCCCGTCCCACTGCCGGGTCGGGCGCAGGCTCAGCGAGATCGTGCCCGGGACCGATCGGTCCACGTCGACGATCCGGGCCCGCATATCGCGGACGGTGAGCATCGGGCGCACGAGTTCCAGGTACCGATCCACCGGATGCGGTGTGGTCAGGGTCTGCACCAGATCGAGGAGGGCCACCATGGGAGTTCTCCGTCCCTGTCTGTCTGTCGGTCACGTCACGAGCTTGAACTTATTTCGGTGTACGGCTGTACACTCAACCAGTGTGCCGGATACCCCGCCGGAACTGTCAACCAGTAAGAGATGTGACGCGGACGACAAAAGGGAGAAGGGCAAATGGTGAACGGCTGTATGCTCACTGAAATGACGGATCAGGGAGCGAGCCGCGTCGAGCGCAAGGAGCGCACCCGGCAGGCCCTACTCGTCGGCACGCTGGCGCTGGCCGCCGAACGTGGCTTCGGTGCACTGAGCCTGCGTGAGATCGCCCGCTCGGCCGGTATCGTCCCGACCGCCTTCTACCGGCATTTCGATTCGCTGGACGACCTCGGCGCCACACTGGTCGACGAAGGTGTCCAAGCTCTGCGATTGGCGCTGCGGCGCCTACGCCGCACACCTGACGCCCGGCTTTCGGAGACCGTCCGATTCGTCTTCGGCGAGGTCGGCCAGAAACGGGAGCTGTACGGGTTCCTGATCCGGGAGCAGCGGGGCGGCAGTCCGGCAATGCGCTCGGCCATCGCGCTGGAACTACAGCTGATCGTGCGCGAACTGGTGGCCGATCTGTCGCGCATCCCGGCGCTGGACGAATGGTCGCCGGGCGACCTCGAAGTAGCAGCCGATCTGCTGGTCGCCACGGTGATCGACGGAATCGCCGACTATGTGGGCGCCACCCCGCGCGAGGAAAAACCGGTCATCGATCGCACCATCCAGCAGATCCGCCTCATCGCGCTCGGCATGGGCACCTGGAAACCCTGAACACGCGCCCGCCCGTTCCGTTTCACGCGACGGAAGTCGGTGCCGGCTCCTTGCTCCCCGAGGCGTCCGGAGCCGGGACGAACAGCAGTGCGACCAGCCCGGCACCCAGCACCACCAGCAGGCCCCCGATACCGGCCCGGTCGGCCCCGAAGCCCCATACGAACAGACCGAACAAGGTGGGCGCCAGGAACGAGGCGGCCCGCCCGGTGGTGGTGTAGAGCCCGAACAACTGGCCCTCCCGGCCCGGCGGTGTCAGCCGAACGAGAAAAGACCGCGCCGACGCCTGCGCCGGACCGACGAACAGCGTCAGTGTCAGGCCGAAGACCCAGAACATCGCGGCCCCCGACACCACCAACAGCACCGCGCCGGCCAGTACCGCGGACAACAGCGATACCGCGATCACGCGTTTCGGCCCGACCCTGTCGTCCAACCGGCCGGCCACGATCGCGCCGAGCGCCGCGACGATATTGGCCGCGATCCCGAACAGGAGCACATCGGACTCGCTGATCCCGTACACCTGCACGGCCAGCACTGCGCCGAACGCGAAGACACCGGCCAAGCCGTCCCGGAATACAGCGCTGGCGAGCAGGAACCCGATAACAGCTCGATCCAGTGCCCACAGTTCCCGCAGATCCCGCCACAGCACCCGGTAGGAGCCGAGCAGACCCGCGTTCGCCGCCCCGGGATCGGCCCGGGTGCGCGGTGCCTCCGGAACCGCGAACAGCACCGGCAGGGCGAATACGCCGAACCACACGGCGGCGAGCAGCACGACCAGCCGGATGTTCAACCCGCCCTCGGTGGCCACACCGAACAGCCCCCGTTCGGGACCGTCCCCGGCGATGAACCCGAAATAGCAGATCAACAACAGGAAGATCCCGCCGAAGTAGCCCATGGCCCAGCCGAATCCGGATACGCGGCCCAGGGTCGCCGGGGTGGACACCTGGCGCAGCATCGCGTTGTAGGGCACGGACGCGAGTTCGAAGAAAACCGATCCCAGCGCGAGCAACACCAGCCCGAGCCACAGATAGGAGTACTCGTCCCGGACGAAGAACATCGCCGCCGTCAGCACCACGACGACCGCGGTCATGATCCCGAGCGAACGTTTGCGGTTCGCTGTCGCGTCGAAACGCTGACCGGTGACCGGCGCGGTCACCGCGACGATCAGCCCGGCGAACCCGAGCGCCCAGCCCAGCCAGGCGCTGGCGGAGATATCACCCGGTAGATCCTCGCCCACGCTGTCGGTGAGATACACCGCGAAGACGAAGGTGGTTATCACGGCGTTGAACGCGGCGGACCCCCAGTCCCACAGCCCCCATGCGACCACCTGCCCGCGCCCCACCCGCGCGTTCGCCTCGCTCATACCGCGCACACTAATGGATCCGGGGCGGACGGACCGGGCTACGGCCAGGTGTGCGATGACCGGGGCGGAGCCACGGTCGAAATACGGCAAGATAGCGGGTTGATCACGTCTGGGCCGTTCGAATGTACGGGCGCCGAGCGCAAACCCTATAGTCGGAAATGTCTTTCGACTCGAAGTGCGCCATCAGGGACTCGAACCCCGAACCCGCTGATTAAGAGTCAGCTGCTCTGCCAAAAGAGCTAAAGGCGCAAGCCCCGTCGATCGGT